>JAGGXT010000233.1 GCA_021162905.1 Candidatus Odinarchaeota archaeon
CGGTAAACTTATATTGTAATACGAAAATGTTTATATAATTGTAATACAGAATTTATTTAGGTGAAAGATGTGGAAGTAGCTAGTTTTAGAATTCCGAAAGAACTCAAGAAAAGCATGAAAGAAGTGAACATTAACTGGAGTGAGGAAATCAGAAAGTTCATTGAGATGAAGATTAAAGAATATAAAAGAAGGAAGGCATTGGATGAAATTGACGCAATGCTTTCAAATCTACCAAAAGCTGAAAAAGGAACCGCAGAGAAATATTTGAGGGAGGATCGTGATAGTAGTTGATGCTTCTTCTATAGCTAAGTACATTCTAAGAGAGGAAAATTGGGAAAAAATTAGAGAGTACCTCTCAGATGAACCGTATTCCCTAACTTTAGCTATAGCGGAGGTTTCAAATGCGATATGGAAGCACGCAGTCTTGTATAAAGCAATATCAAATAAAGAAGCTCTAATAATGTTTAATGCTTTGATGAAACTTGTAGAAAACGTTCTGATTTTTGAGCCTTTTGAAAGATACCTTCAGGTTGGCATAGAAATAGCATTAAATGAAAGTATCTCGATTTACGATGCGCTGTACATCGCACAAGCAAAGAAGATAGGAAAGTTTTTAACTAGCGATGAGAAGCAATATAGAATAGCAAAGAAAATTGGAATTGATGCAAAATATGTAGATTGACTTTTTATTATGAAAAAGTTAGATCAAAGCCGTTATTTGATATTTTTACATATTTCAAAAAAAGCTAATTTTTCAAAATAGGGCATCTATTAGCAATTTCAATGTTAAATTTGCATCATTAGAATATCGTCAAGTATAATAAAAAATAGTAAAATTTTTATAATAGTAAATTTTTTTACTATCAAAGAATAAATATTGTGGTGTTTTTGCATGTAGTTTTTGCTATCGTCTTCGTTACCGGCTTTGTGATGATACCATCCGCGCTGATGACTCGAACACCAATTGAAATGCTTCATACGATTAGCGGGATTTTAATGGGCTTGCTGACAATTATCCATATAGTCTTAGAGTTAAGACACAAAATGCAACAGAAAAAACTTTTCGCAAAAGGCATTGGAAGCTCTGCAGCTAAGATTCAGAGCTAAATTGAATTTTCAGAAACACTTTTACTTTTTATATAACTAAATTTATTAATAGTAAGAAATTTTACTATTTCTAGGGAAAAGGTGATCTGCTTGTGTGAAAAGATAGGCTTAAAAAACTTAAGAAAATTAGGCATTAAGTACCCAATACCGCCTCCAATTTTGCCGATTTTTGTATTAAAATTATTGTCTAAAAGACCAATGCACGGTTATCAAATTACAGAAGAGTTAGCAAAGTTGTGCAACGCTAAAATGCCTAGGCAAATAATTTACTTCATTCTGAAAAAATATGAAGATGCTGGACTTGTAAAATCCGAGTGGGTGATAGAAGAGGGCTCTAAGCCTAAAAGAAAGTATTTTATTACAGATGAAGGAAGGATTTTTCTTGAGAAGAGAATTGAGCATTTTAAAAAGCTCATAAACTTACTTGAAAAAATTTAAATTGTCGTGAGCTCTTTTTAACAGCTACATTGGCGATTCTTATCTATTTGTAATGGAAATAACTAATGTTTATAATTCTCTTTTCTGATTCGTAGCCTTTTTCTTAAATAATTAATGGCAATTACTGATAAAGCACCAGTTATGAAAGAAACTGCTGTGAATAGAGCCATAGTAAGAATATCTGGCTGCGTGGGTATGCTTTCAAACTCTGGTTCTTTAAATGATATTGTGTACTTATTCGATTCTACGAAGTTTCCTGAAAGATCATACACTATTATATAAAATGAAACAGAATCTATATCACCTAACTCAGTAAGGACAAGGCAGTATGTTCCATTTCCATAGCTGAGTAGCTTTTCAGTCCATGTGGACCCGCTTGTGTTTAATACAGCAGTAACATTTGCAATACCAACGTTATCACTGACAGTAACATAGACAAAAACAGTTTCATTTTTTATAGGCTCTGTTGGTGTCCAGTAAACCGATATTATTTCGGGAGGAATGGTATCTGCAATTGCTCTTACAATAATTTCGTACTCCTCCGTTAGCTTGCTAATTTTCATAGGATTTTCTGCATATATTTTGAATCTGAATATTCCAGGGCTTAACTTAGAAAATGTGGCATAGTACAATCCAGTGTTATTATCATAATCCATATCTTTGTTAACCCAATCGGAATTTATCAAAAATCTAACTTGCGCCTTTGTAATACCTAAATCATCGGTTATCTTCGCATAAATAGTAACAGTTTGATTTTCATAGACCTCTGATGGAAAAGTTATGTTCTCTATTTGTGGCACCGGTGGCGATATAGACTCTTGAGTAAACGTAAATTCTCTTTTGCTCATAGAATACCAGGAGCCATTATAGTGGAAATCTACCCAGTAGCGAATTGTTGTGTTGATTGGGAAAATAGGGAGTAGTGCGAGATTCATGAAGCTTGTTGAATTTAAAACCATATAAACCCCTTTGGTCTCATTGTCGGTTTCGTATCTGAAAATATATTCCGTTAGGAGATCTCTATTCAATATGAGATCCAACACATATACGATAAATTTCTGTTTTGTATCTAAAAAGAAATAATCACCTAAGATAAGAATCATGTAGGAATTGATCTCCTCCTCATAGCATACTGACTTCATGAGCGGATAAGAATCGTTAAAAGTATACCCAAGCATGTAAACGCTGTCACCAATGTTATCTTTGTTGCTATCAGAACCTTTATAGTCGCTCCAATAGTTACCAATGAATTTCCTATTAAATTTGAGCTCTGATAGTGAGACTTCAGAAACCACCTGGTACGTGTTATTTATGAAATTATTAAGAAAAACATACCCTTTGGCATAATATTTAAAGTACATTGCGTATAAATTCCGGATGAAATTACATTCTCTTAAGTATATATAGCTGAGTTCTTCATTGAAAATGCCATAATGTTTTGATTTTATAATTCTCGAGAAGGTCATATTAAGCTTCGCATTAAGTAGAAGATATATTCCGATATCTCTACCTTCAATCTCAACAAATCTGGCATTGACATTTGATTCTCCGATAGTAATTCCTATTTTTGCATTCGTAATTCTTAAACTCTCAATTGTTGCATTCTCCACATTCTTAATATACACACCATATTCATAACCCGATGATTCTGGCGAGTTATCAATAATTGAACTATTGCTAATAGTCAATGACTTAATATCCTTTAAGAATAAAGAGTTGAAAGACGAATTTAGAATAGTTACATTGTCCGCATCGATTATAAGGGCCTCTATTGCAGTGTAATTTATGAGATTAACGTTAGACACATTAATGTATATTGGAATTAAGTTGTTGTTGATCTTGTTATCAGAAATCTTGTACGTGACGACATATTGTAGTGGGACAGAAATATATAACCCACAGTTAGTTAAATTATTACTGATAATCTTAAAGTAACTCATATCGCCGTATTCATGATCTATAACTATACCTCCCTCATCTGCGGAATATATTTTGTTATCCGATATAGTAATGTGATCTCCAGATCTTACAAGAATACCCTTTTTGACATCAAAAATTGTATTTTCACTTATTGTTTGCCAGTCACTATAAGCCTCGATACCAATAGTAACATCCGATATCGTGTTTGACAAAATAGTGGTGTTGGATCCATACGCTATAATGCCATTCTCTGCGGTATGAATGGTGTTATGCTCTACATTATTCTCACTACCCATGAGTATAATGCCAAAACCACCGTTTTCAATCAAAGAATCAACAATTAGTGCATTTGAAGTATTTAGTAAGAGAATACTGCCCGCACAAACATCGTCTATTACAATATTGTTTCCATTAATGACAATTATTTCTCCAGCATCAATATTATTTAAATATACGTCACTAACATCGTGATAAAAGTATATTGGCTTGTCGTTTATGTAATTATCACCTTTAAAATAGAACGTGGGTTCAGGGTAATCGATGGAAATGCTGGTTTTATAAAAGAGATTATCTTCAAACGTAACATTTCTGCAATTTTGAAATTTTATGAAAGATCCATTGCCAAAAATAGTGGTCTCTCTGAAAGTTATATTAGAAACGCCAATAAAGCTCAACAGATTTTTGTCTTCATATTCTCTGGTTTGATATAGTGTCAAGTTCTCAAGAAAGATTAGTCTGGAGTCAAAGAAAAATAATGTACTATTAAAGAAAACCATATCTGTTACACTAACATTAGATGCGAAGAAAAGGGAGAGCGTGGACTTATGGAAAATATTGTTATAGAATATGATTTTTTGGTTAAGATTTTCAAATAGTAAAAATATATCAAAGTCAGTTTTATAAAATCTACTATTTGTGATATTTAATGGCAACAACCAGCAATCGGAACTAACGGAGAGGATGCTATTTATTAATGTGCTATTAATAATGCTAATTGACACAACCTTAAGAGCCGTTGAATAAAACATTATCTTGAAGAAAGAGATATTACTGTCTACTGTTTTTAGTATAGAATTCTTTATAATAACACTATCACAATAGCAAGAAATAGTAATTATTCTATCCCTAGTTGTGTTAAAAATTAGAGTTGAGTTTATTATCTTAAGGTATCCGTGAGCGGAAAAACTATCATTAATTACAACTACAGTATTAACGAATGAAACGTAGTAGTCATGAGCGATAGGTTTATAATGATCCCCTTTCTCTACGTTGCTCTCGCTATGATTTTCAATATTTGTGACATATAATAGGATTGAATTGCTTATTACGAGGGATAATAAGATTATCACAAGCATGAGGGATATACAAGGCTTTTTCATTTTTCCCATGAAATTCCTCCGACAAGAATTTATAAAGTAGCAGATGGAAACAATTTATCGATAGCAATATATTTGCTCAGTAAGGTATATTACTTTTTCTTTCTTTTTAAAAGAAATAATAATCATAATAGAAGCTTGAAGAAACTTAAAATAATATTCTGAAATAGTAATTAGTAAATACGAGGCGATATTTATGGAAATTCGTTTTTTAGGCGCAGCCAAAGAAGTTACGGGATCCATGCATATGGTTAGTATTGGTGATTTTGATATAATTCTTGATGCAGGAAAATTTAGCGGCCCTAGGAAAATCGAAAGGGAGAAGAACGGGAGATTCTTTTTCAATCCGGAGGAAGCTGAACGTATTATTCTGTCGCATTCTCATCTGGATCACAGTGGACGTTTGCCCATACTTATGCGTCGTGGATTTCATGGAAAAATATTTACAACTGGTGCTACTGCTGATGTAATGGATGTTATTCTGAGAGATGCAGCAGAAATTGAGGAAAAGTATATTGATATGCTTAGAGAAACCTTGGAAGATGAGCCTGTCGAGCCACTATTTACGTATAGTGATGTGAAAGCCATATACTCGCACTTAGTAACGTATGATTACTACAAGGAATTTAATTTGCGTGATGACATAACAGTCACATTTTATGACGCAGGGCACATCCTTGGCTCTGCATCAACGAAATTAACAGTCCAAGGCAAAAACTCTGAGATAAATCTTCTGTATACTGGAGATGTTGGGAGACCAGATATGCCCTTTGTTCGCGATCCAGATATTGTTAAGAATGTAGATTACCTCATAATTGAAGCTACTTATGGTGATTCACTGCATGAAAGTCTTGGTTTAGCAGTTGAAAAAATAAAAAGACTCGTGATATGGATTTATAGGCATGATGGAAAACTGATTGTTCCATCTTTCGCATTAGGAAGAACACAGAACCTCATTTATATACTAAACTATCTTGTGGAACACGGTCATATACCTGTTGTTCCAACTTACATTGATAGTCCTCTTGCAACAGATATCGTTGATCTATATAGATCACACAAAGAATGCTACGATGAAGAAACCTGGGAATTGATAAACTCTGGAGATAATCCTCTCGAGTTTAAAGGTCTGCATTTTGTAAAAAGTGATAGTGAATCAAGAGATTTAGACTACCTAAGAGGCCCTGCTATTATTATCTCATCATCTGGTATGTGCACTGGCGGACGTGTTGTTAGACACCTATATCACTATATCGACAAGAGAAATACCGCAGTGTTGTTCACAGGATATCAAGCTGAAGGGACTTTGGGCCGTGAAATTTTAGAAGGTGCAAGGTATATTAAACTATATGGGAAAAGACTGTCAGTGCGTGCACGAATAGAACAAATTAATGGACTCAGCGCACATGCAGACCAAAAAGAGCTTCTGAATTACATAAAACATTTAGGGAATATTAAGAAAATTTTCTTGGTTCATGGGGAGAAAAGAGCACTTAACACATTTTCTAAAATTTTGAAGAAGAACTGTTATGATGTAAAGATTCCAAGCCTTGGCAATGTATGGAAGTTAGAAAAGCCTTAGCAAAATTCGATTAAAGAACAAAAAATTCTACTTCTTACTATAAAGAAAATAGCAGAGCAACCTAACAAAACAAGAGAAAATCTTAAGGAAAAAAGATAGGGACATATAAATATACGGCCTTTTATAATGCTTGTATGTTGTCTTGCTAAAAAGTTAATAGCTATAATTTTATATCTATGTTTCTTGAATTAACCTTTTGATGCTGAATATTTTGAATATAATTGATTTAGGTTGACTTAATGAATGTTAAACTAATGTGAGATGACTAATATGGAAAGAGAAATTTTTTACTTGACATATTCTAAGGTTGGTAAACTCATTAGCGAGGGTATAACTCGAGCAATCCTCCCTGTTGGCACGCTTGAAGCTCATGGCCCACATTTGCCATTAGGCACGGACACAATAATCCCTTATGAACTGGCTAAAGTACTGGCAAACAAATTAAATGCACTGATACTTCCGCCCATTTCATATGGTGTAGTGACCTCCTTACTTGGTTATCCGGGGAGTATAACAATATCAAAAGAAACCCTTGAGGCAATGGTTTATGAAATTATAACCAGTTTCAGTAGACATGGCGTTGATACTTTTATTATATTAAATGGACATGGTGGGAACAATGCCGCGTTGGAAAATGTTGCAAGGCGTTTATGGGTTGAAAGGAAACTAAAAATAATTTTAATTCATTGGTGGATTTTCGCTTCTGATTTAACATTGGAAGTACTTAAAGAACCAGCTGGTCATGCAGGCATAGATGAAACTGCGGCTATTATTGCAACTCACCCTAACCTAGTTGATAAAGAAGCAGATATAGAGTCTGAAATTTTTCTTCATACAAAGGGTTTGTCAGTATACCCTAGTCCAGGGTCTATTTTCCTTTACGATAAAGAAAAGAAGGGAAAGCCTAAATTTGATGAAGAGCTTGCTAATAAATTCTGGGTTTCTCTAATCAATTTTATCTACGAACAAGTATCTCAGATTTTAACTAAGTTGGAACATAAGTAGCAATGAAACATTTTATAGTATACCTTGCACATTTCGCACAAATTTATTCTATTCTTCATAGTATTCCTTATTTCACATTGTAATAGAAATAATAAAAAGGGTTCTGCCAATACGTTCCTAAATTTGGTCATTTTCTTTAATTTTTCACTAAACTCCGGCAAAAATGAATACATTTTTATATATTCACTATAGTAATTATA
>JAGGXT010000028.1 GCA_021162905.1 Candidatus Odinarchaeota archaeon
CGTTTTTAGCAACATTATATTTTATTGCACTCGTAGATATTATGGGTATCCCACCATTTGGTTGTTTCTTTAGTAAGGTCTTTATCATATTATCTGGATTTTCACAATTTCTCAGTTGGTGGGGGCCAGTCTCAGCTACGATTGCTCTTATCTTGGAAATATTATGTTTCATATGGTTTCTTAGAATACTTCAGTATGCACTTATGGGAAACCCATCTCAAGTTATGCTAGAGATAAAGAGACCACCATTATCCATGTATATTGGATTAATTATACTGGCAATCTTGTGTGCAATCTCGGGGATACTTTCTATGTATTTTGTAGGGGGCATTTAGCGTGAATAAAATAAGTGAGCTTGAAGATAGGATTAAGCGTGAAATAGGAAATTTAATAATGAATATAGAAAAGCCATATCCTAATCAAATATATCTACATGTTAAAAGGTCAAATTTACTCGAAGTATGCTCATATGTATTCTATAAGCTAGGTGGATTTCTTTCTACTATGGTTGGTACTGATGAGAGAAACCTATGTAGTATGTTTACATTGCGCTATGTCTTCTCTATAGAAGATGTAGATATATATGACAGTGATGATGAAAAACCATGGGTGATTGTCTCAACAGAAATTCCACCAGATGACCCCACGTTTCCTTCAGTCACTCCAAAAATACCCTCCGCAGTATGGTACGAGCGTGAAGTCAGAGACTTGTTGGGACTTGAGCCCGTAGGACATCCCGATCCGCGTAGATTAGTACTACCTGATGATTGGCCTGAAGGTGTTTATCCACTAAGGAAAGAGTATAAACATGACATTAGACCTCCAAGTATTCCTGAAAAATATGAGTTTAAGCCTGAAACCAAAGGCGAAAAAATAATCCAAGTACCCATAGGTCCGGTTCATGCAGCAGTAGATGAACCAGCTCAGTTTAGGGTTTTTCTCGATGGTGAAAAAGTTGTTGACTTGGATTACAGAATGTTTTATATATACCGAGGAATAGAAAAAATCTCTGAAAGCAGACTAACTTATAATCAAGTACCATTTATTGCTGAAAGGATTTGTGGAATTTGTGGTAACGCACATTCATGCTGTTATTGTCAAGCAGTTGAGCAAGCGATGAGGATAAATGTGCCTGAGAGAGCTAAATATATTCGAACCATAATGCTCGAAATAGAGCGACTGCACAGCCATCTCTTGTGGTTAGGTATTGCTTGTCACCTAGCAGCATTTGATTGGGGGTTTATGGAGTTCTTTAAAGTTAGAGAGACAATAATGTATCTGGCTGAAATACTATCTGGCGGTAGGAAAACCTATGGTATAAATATTATTGGTGGAGTAAGGAGAGATATTACTGAGAAAAGAGCAGAAAAAGCACTTAAAATGTTAAATGAATTTGAGGAGGAATATAAAAAAGTTCTTGATACTGTTGTTAGCACATCTACATTTATTAAACGTGTAAAGGATGTAGGCGTGTTACCTAAAGAAGTTGCCAGAAAAACAAGTGTTGTTGGTCCAGTAGCACGAGGGTCGGGAATTAAAAGAGATACGAGAAAAGATCATCCTTATGCGTCTTATGATGAAATAGACTTTAAAGTTCCAACCTATGATGATGGAGATGTACTTTCAAGGGCTTTAGTTCGAGCTGAAGAGGTTTTGGAATCAATCAATATAATTAGGCAAGCTATAGAAAACATGCCCAGCGGCCCTATAATTACTGACGAAAAAGAGTATATAAACTATGCAAAAGGATTGGGGGCTGTCGAGGCTCCTAGGGGAGAAGATGTTCATTTTGTTATATTAGGTCCTCTTAGTAAGGTTTATAGACACCGAATAAGGGCTTCGACCTATAATAACTGGCCTGTGGTACCATATATGTGCCGTGGTTATACTCTGGCTGACGTACCATTAATAATTGCCAGTATTGACCCATGCTATAGTTGCACTGAAAGGGTCTTACTTATAGATGTTAAAACTGGTAGTCGTAAGAATATTTCTTATGACTACTTACTAAATTTGTGTCGAAAAGGTGGTAGGTTGTGACACTTAAAAATATATTAAAAATTATAAAGGAAAAAGGTACTGTAACTTTAGCTTATCCCTTTGAACCTGAAGAGGTTCCAGAAGATTTTAGGGGAAAACCTATAATAAATCCAGATATTTGTATGGGTTGTGGTGCGTGTGCTAATGTTTGTCCTCCTGATGCCATAATGGTGTTTGATGATTTTGAAAAGGGCACTAAGGTTTGGAGAATATTTTATGGTAGATGTATTTTTTGTGGAAGATGTGAAGAAGCCTGTCCAATTGGTGCTATTAAGCAAAGCGAAGAATTTGAGTTGGCTTCAAAAAGTAGGGAAGATTTGGAGTCTATTGTTATTACACCCCTAGCAAAATGTGATATATGTGGAAGATATTTTATTATTAGTGAAAGAGAGATAAAACAAGCATTAGAGATAACAAAAGCCTCAAAGACAATACCTCCATCGATTCTTGAACTAATTGAGAATGGCGTTGAATGTCCAACTTGTAAGCGTAAGAAAACAGTTTTATCCTTTGTTAGGGCATTAAAACCTTTCGAATCTGAAAAATTAGAGAGCATACCATCAGCCACGGCAGTTAATCTAGTAAGGGAAAAATTAACATTTCACAGTTCATTGGGCAAGAAAGGAGAATATACAAATCCTAGAGAAGATGATATCAAGGGAGTGGGACAAAATGAAGGAAAAACTAAAGAAAAAAGCATATGAAGTACTAAAAAGATCGGTTTATGTGCTAAGAGTAGATACGGGATCATGTAATGGTTGCGAAATAGAAATTTATAATGCATTCACACCCTATTTCGATATTGAGAGATTTGGTGTGAGATTAGTATATTCGCCTAGGTTGGCAGATGTTTTACTTGTAACAGGTCCAGTTACCAGACAATTTGTACCTATACTAAAAGCAGTGTATGAGGCTATACCTAAGCCATGTATTGTTGTAGCTTGTGGGGCTTGCGCTTGTGGTGGGGGAATATGGTATGATAGTCATTCAATAATGGGTGGGGTGGATAAGCTAATTCCAGTAGATGTCTATATCCCGGGATGTCCACCTAGGCCTCAATCGATACTTTATGGTATGTTAGTTGCTTTAGATGTTTTAGCTCAAAAAATTGAAAGAGAAGAGGCCATTGCAAATTCCAGTACCTATAAACCAGAATTCTCAAATTTTGAAGGTATAATTGATAATTGGGAACTTTACAAAGCACTAAAATTTGAACTTCATAGATATCTTGGATATAGATTTGGTAATAGAGTTTTAGAGGACTTATTGAAACTTTCAAAGGAATGTAGTAATATTGATGAGTTTATAGAAAAAGCTGAAATGAAAATTCAAGAGAAATATAATGATCCAAGAGTAACCGAGGCTGTTAAGTTTTCATGTCTAAAACTTAAAGATGTTAAGGAAGTGATTACATGATGGATCCTTTATTGTTTTTTACTATTGCGGCTATAATTATACCTATTATCTTCAGCCTCTTAGTATTTAATAGCAAGAGGGCATATAACTTATCTGTAGTTGCCTCACTGATATCATTTTTATGTGTATTATGTATTACATACCTATTCTTGTTCAGCTATGGTGCAATATCTCATGAATATGAAGTGATATATTATCGAGGTATAGAACTTGGTTTTGTAATCGACACTCTAAGTGTACTAATTAGCTTTATGGTCGCATTTAACGGCCTAGCTACAATAGTTTTTTCAAAATACTACATGTCCCCTCTAAATAAAGAACATCCAATAAAATTTGAAAAAACAATAAGATTCTATGGTTTTCTTCTTATTTTCGAAAGCTCCGCTTTAGGATTTATATATTCATCAACATTGCTTTCAATGATTATATTTTTTGAATTAACAAGTATATGTTCTTTCTTTCTCATAGGCTACTATGGTACACCAGAGTCCAGAAAAGCAAGTTTTGAAGCACTCATAGTAACACATATCGCAGCTATGGGCTTATATGTAGCTGCAGGTATAACATATGCATATACTGGCAGTCTTAATGTTGTAGCAATTAAAAGTCTTCCCGAACTAATGAAAACAGTCACGCTATTATGTCTACTAGTAGCTGCTATGGGTAAATCTGCTCAAGTACCAACTCATACGTGGCTTCCACATGCTATGGTTGCCCCTACACCCGTTTCAGCCTACTTACACGCAGCAGCTATGGTTAAATTAGGAGTTTATCTAATGTTAAGAGTATACATTGAAGTAGGATTTACGCAAATTGTCACAATTGCTTGCCTAGTAGTAGGTTTAATTTCAATGATGTATGGGTGCATAATGTACTTCCCGCAGCGTGATCTAAAGAGACTCTTAGCTTATTCTACAATAACACAACTATCGTATATATTAACAGGAGTTGGTATAGCTTCTTTAGGATCCTCACTAGCATTACAAGGAGCTGCATTACATATATTTAATCATGGATTTGCTAAAGAATTATTTTTCTTGACCGCTGGTCTGATCTCGTATTCCACTGGTACTAGACTGCTCAACGAAATAAGTGGTCTGAAGAAAATAAAAGGAGCTGCAGTAGGTTTCATTGTAGCTGCGATGTCAATAACAGGTATTCCACCATTTAACTGTTTTTGGAGCAAGATATCAATAATAATAGGTGGTTATCAAACAGGAACATTAGTAGGTATAATTGCATCCACAATAATTCTTTTTGAGTCTTTAATATGTTTCATATGGTTCTTTAGGATACTAACACAGTGCATAATGGGAAAGCCATCAGAGAGAGTCGAAAAAGCACAAGAAGTACCCAACTCAATGAAGCTTGTCATATATTCGTTAGTCTTATTCACGCTGATATCACCTATAATAGCTGGGCCATTCTTAAGATTACTTATAAATCCCTAATTTTTCATAATTGATTTAGAGGTGCCCAACTTGAAAATTGAAATATATTCCTTTCTAAGCAGGTCTACATTAATTGATGAAAATACATTAAATATCGTGGACGATTTTTTAATTAGAATAGCTCATGATGAGTCAATTTATGATGTTTTAGTTAAAATATATGAAGGGCATTTAGATGATATAATCAACAAACTTAATGATGATGAGTTAGCAAAACTAAAACGCTACCATTATTTGGTTTTAAAGAAAAATGATGCAAGAAAAATATTAAAGGCCATAAATAAAGAAACTCAAAGTCACGATTTAAAATATATAGTAATTAAAGTTGCAAACAAATAATAAAAAACAAATAGCTTTCCCTGGAATGCCTTTATATAAAAATAGTTGTTTACATGAACTTAACAATCATCATCCGATCACTGACGTAATGACTTAAGAAATTTCTATTCCTTTTGACTTAGAATGGAGAGCAAAAAAGTAAAAAGATTTTCTGAGAAAAATACATATAGAAAAACTTATGTTATGGGTTTATACACGTAATGTTCAAAGTTCTCAAAGCTCTCATCACAAGAGAGGTGAAAGCCTTTGAGAACATTTATTAAAGTTTTAGCAATAACTTTACTCATTTTAGCTGGTGTGAGTTTCATTTTCTCTCTGAACGCTACAATAACGGGAATTGAGCTTTATGAAAATATAACTAAAGGAAAATATGATGATTTTCTCACTGAGGGAGCATATTTTGAATATATTTATACTGGGGATCAGTATGGTGAGGGCGATTGGGAAGATTATCATTGGTGGTTTCGTGAAACGGGTCGTTTGGAAATAACAAAAGTGGAAAATGACATTATTGAAGGTCAACTAGTTTATGAGAGAGTAGAAGAGGATAACGAGGGATTATACAATGAGTATACATGCTATGTAAATTTCACTTATAATATAAC
>JAGGXT010000316.1 GCA_021162905.1 Candidatus Odinarchaeota archaeon
ACGTAGAACTTTTGAAAAGATATTTTTAGTTGGGTGTGGTGATAGTTACTTTGCAGGGCAAGGAATTCAATTTGTTTTTAACAAATATGTAAAGCTCCCGACGTTTGCAGAAAACGCATTTGAGTTTAAAGAATATGAAAATATAGTTGATAATGAGTCTTTAGTAATTGGTATTTCGGCGGGAGGTAGAACATCTGCTACAATATATGCACTAAAAAAAGCTAAGGAAAAAGGTGCAAAAACAGTAAGCATTACCAATTTTCAAGAATCCCCAATAACAAAAGTTTCTGATGCTACTATAATAACTAGAGTTCCTGAACCAGTTGGCCCACCAACATCTACCACAACAACAGCACTTGCTGCTGGCTATTTACTTGCCATTAACATAGGATACTCATATGGAATTATCGATGATGACAAATTCACATGTTTGAGAAACACCCTAATGTCCCTTCCAATGAAAATGAAGTGGATAATGAGTGATAAAAATAAAGAAACAAATATGACAGCGAGTAAGGCCTTTAGTAAAAGTAACGATGCCTACATAATTGGCGGGGGACCAGCATTCGTCACTGCTGAACTTATAAATGCATTGATGAAGGAGATAGTTCTTATTCATAGCGAAGCCATTGAGATTGAGGAATTCTGCCACTATGGTTTAATACCTGTTGAAAAAGATATGCCTATAATTTTGTTTGCAAGAAGTGGCAATAGCTATAACAGAGCTAAAGAGGTATCGCAGGTACTTAAAAATATAGGAGCTAGAATATACGTTGTTACAGATAAGTACGAAGAGTTTAGAGAGCTTGCAGATTACATAATTATAGCACCAGAAGGTATACCAGAAGAATTCTCACCTGTTGTTGATATCATTCCAACTCAATTTCTCTCATTACATTGGTCGATTGATAGGGGATTGAAATTAAAAGGGTTCCGCTATGGAGATATGATATCGAAGCTAATAGGCTATTTGGAATGAGGATTCAGAACTTTCTATTCGTATAGTATTAAAGTCTTGTATATATAAAAGCAAAAAACAGTTAGCGATTTAAAAAATAAGTATTAACTTTTTTAAATTAGAATCAATATTTTTTTATTTGCTGGTGAGGTCTTTGTTTTTCAAGAAAAAAGTGAGAAAGGACATCGATAAGATTATTGGGGCGATTGAAAGCAAGAATCCTTCCGACGAATTAGAGGCCTCTTGGATAGTTTTAGATCTTATTAGAACTGAGAGATATAAGGAAGTTAAAAAGGAAGTCTTGTTTAAAGTCTTGTCAAGAAGTTTATATGAAAGCAATACTAAGGATTTAAAGAGAACGGTGATGTTTGCGATTTCAGAATTATTTGCCAACGATTATTTCTCATTTGATCAAATATCTAATATTGCATTTCAAGCTTTTAGTGATGAGGATCCATATATCCGTCGTTCCTCAATGAAAATATTTCTTGAGGCAGTACGAAAACTGGTACTTCCAGTTTCCAAGATGAAAATTATTTTAGATAAGGCCTTACGTGATAATGATGCTATCGTAAGGAAAACCGCAATTGATTTGATAGATTTTGTTATTTCTAATCCAGTTTATAGCTATTCTGATATACTAGAGTTGATAAAATGGAGTGTTTATACGGACACAAAAATGTATGATGATGCTCTCTCTTACGCTAAAGCCTTATTAGAACAATATATGGAGAACCCAGATGTTGTTCGTGAGGCCATTTTAGATTTACTTGACGACAAAAATGGGGATGTCATAAAGATAGGAGAGGAGCTTCTTAATGACTTAATTAAAACCGGCTATTTCAAAAGTCCATCTGATATTCTGCCGTATTTAACTAAATCGTCGAGTATAAACTTTCTGCTTTTTAGGGATTTGGTTGATTTATTAATTTCATTTGAAGATTTCAGTAAGGGGGACTTGTTGGATTTTGCTTATGAGTTGATAAATGACTCTGAAATTGAAAAAGTTAAGTCGGGTCTAATACTACTCTCAAATATTACAATGTTTGATTGGGTCCCCTCAGATTTACTTGAGTTTTCAATCGATAAAGGACTTGAGGTAGCTGATACCAGAATTGAGACATTAAGATTAGTTGAGTCTTGTTTTTACAGCAAAAAAATCAAGAGAAGTGTGCTTTTTGAGAAGACCATAAGTTTACTTTCTTACTCTGATGAAAGTCTAAGGGAAGCAGTCATATATACGCTCACAAATATGGGGAAGACCGAACCTAAATATGCTCAACATATAATTGAAACTGTCTATGAGTTATATAAAGAGGAAAAAATATCGAAGTACCTTATGTTGCATACCCTTTTTGAATTAAGCTTGCAAGCCCCTCTCTTTGATGAGAAAATTGTAATAAAGATAATTAAAGATCTTCTCAACGAAGAGTATGAGCCATATAGACGTGATGAGGTTGCTTCCAATATAGCGTTAATTGTCTGTCGGTTATCCGCAAAACCAGGATTTAATACAGAAACCATATATGACTTATTCGAAGGCGAAAAATTCACTGACAAGGAGTACAAATATACTGTTTTCAAAATTAATGTCTTGATTGAAATTGCAAGTTGTCTTATTGAGAGTGGCGTTTTCACACAACACGATTTAGATAAGCTTCTAAATGTTCTCCCAGAGAATGTAGTTGTTTCAGTTCTTCTTCCCCTTCTTGTAGAAAAAAGCGAAAAAGACACAACTACCACAGAGAAGTATATCTCCCTACTAAATAACGTAATTTTTGGAAGCAAAGATGAACGAGCAAGAGAAAAAGCAGTAGATACTTTAATTAGAATGTATGAGAAAGAACTCGTAGATAAAAATAGAATGTTCTCCATAATATATTCTCTCATGGCTCAACAAAACTCTAAAGAGGTACCACGTCTCGGTTTACTCTTGCTTGAGAACATAATAGACAAAAATATGAAAAATATTCTATACTCCTTTGAAATAAAGACGCTCATAGAGCTTGGCCTTAATAATGACTTTGTAGAGATAAAGAATCTAACAGAATACGTGTATAAGAAGTTCTTAGACTCTGAGTTGCTTCCTTTTGAAAAGAAAGTGAAAATAATAAATGACTGGATAATTGGTCGTTATACAATCTCAGTAAAGCGGGGTGTTGCAAGGATGTTAAAGCAAATATCTGCATACTCTCTCTATCATCTGATAATTAACGGCCACGCTTTTCCTATGGACGACTTAAAGGAATACATACAACTACTGGATAGTGAAAGGGATGCCTATATAAACTCGATGATTAAAAAGATCAAAGAGTTTCTCACATAACGAATACCCCAAAATCTTTATTTATTTAACGTAAATTTTATCTTGGTTATAATAGCGAGTTGTGGGATATGTCATTTAAGAGCCCACTAAAAAATCTAATTGAGATGATAGAAAACTTTTGCAGAACGCATCCTCAATTAAAGCCGTACTTGATATTCCAAAGTATCTACGAAATAGGAAGCAAAAGTCGTATTGGTCGATATTCTCTCTCCAAAGAGATAGGTCTCAGTGAAAGCACTGCTAGAACCTTACTTAAATTCTTAAAGCGAGAAGGATTAATAATTTCGATTCCTAAGAGTGGGCATCGTCTGAGCGATGTTGGGCTCGAGATTTTTGAGCATCTTAAGAAATATATTGGTAGCGTTAAGGAAATTGAAGAACTTGAAGAATTCAGACCTGCAAAATATGCAATTGGAATTTTAATAAAGGGAGCATCTAAGTATATAAAAAAGGGATTAGAAGAGCGAGATGATGCTGTTAGAGCTGGAGCTAAAGGAGCTACAATTATTGTGTATGAGAGAAACACATTCTCAGTACCATCTGTTTATCCTGAGTTGGTGGGGGAAGAAAAAAATATTTTAATAAAAATTTTTTCACCAAGCGATGGTGACGTAATAGCTATTGTTTTTGCAGACAATCGATCCTCTGTGAAACAAGCTGCGTTTGCTGTAGCCTATTATTTGCTGAAAAGAAAACTCGGAGTTAAATAGATAAAAAATAGACAAAAAAATTCAAATATATAACTAGGATAACTTATCCTAGTGATATGTAATGTTCAGACTGCCTTCGAAAACGAGGTCCATAGAAGTTGCAGCAATTTCTGTCTTCACAGCTTTATCTATTGGTGGTGCTTACGCATTAGCTGTCATCCCAAATGTTGAATTGATGAGTTTATTTGTCTTCACAGCCGGATTCTTATTTGGAGTACACGTAGGAGCTGTCGTTGGTTTATTCTCCATGCTAATATATACAATTTGGAACCCTTGGGGTTCTCCTATCATTGTAATTTCCATTGCTCAAATAATAGGCATGGTGACATTTGGAGTTGCAGGTGGAATTTATGGGAGGCGATGGAACGATAAACATGATATAACATTCCTTAATATGCTGGAAATTGGAATTACAGCTGGATTTCTAACCCTCTTTTATGATTGTATCACAAATATAGCTTATGCTGCAGCTTTTGGCCTATTAGATGCGCTAATTATAGTTTTTATTATGGGATCCATTTTTATGATTGTTCACACGATTTCCAACATAGCATTCTTTACAATTTTTATAGGACCGTTGGTGCGAATTGCAGATAATTTTGAAGAGTATTTGAGAAAGAGCGGTGACAAAGCTTTAGGTGATAGTTATGAAAATCGAAAATCTTAGAATATTATTAGCTGGGTTATTGCTGATTGTTATCATTTCAACATTAGCTTTTGTTTACTTGACATATAAACCATATCCATATACTAATGGGAATATAGAGCAAAAACCAAATAGCGAAATCAAGCCAGCCTACAATTTAACTTTGATAATTGACTATGGTAACGGAACAATTGAGGTTCACTACAATCTGAATCTTACAAATGTGCCTAATATAACAGCATTTCATATTCTATTCTTGGTAGCCACTGTAAATTATACCTGGTACGGAGATGATGTCTTTGTTGATGCAATAAATGGTGTATGGAATAATGAGAATGACAATAACAGATGGTGGCAATATTGGGTTGATGACGAATTGCCGATGATTGCTGCAAACCATTACTACCTCAAGAATAATAGTGTAGTGGCGTGGAGATACTGGACACCACAAGTATAGATGATAATTTGTTGCAAGTCTTTTATAATTCTAGTTAAGGAGTTTTCTTTATCAGCAGATATTAATTGCCTAAGGAGGCAATTTCTTTAATTTTTTGTAGATAGATTTTTATTTAAAACTAGGATAATTTATCCTAGTTTTTGAGGTGAAAAATATGAAATGTCCCAAAAAAGTATCCGCGATTATAATCATGTTGATAACTTTAAGTTTGCTCACTCAACCTGTAGCTGTATTTGGCAATAATATAGAATGGGGCGTAAAGGAAGGTGATACGATTACATGGACTGTTGTCATAGCTCCGAATACTACATTTTGGTGGTGGGACCCAGTTACTGGTCTCGTAAAGGTTAAGGTGAACGAAGGGGACATAATGGAGTATAACATTACAAAAATAGACGATGATACACTATACGGTGATTTTAAGATAGGGAATCTAACAGTAGCGAATGTAACAACAGATACTATTGGCATGAATCTCGTCTTTGGATTATGGCCATTTATCACAGGTCCTGTTGTTAAACCAGATTGGCAGAATATAACATCTAAGGCTGAGGACTGTAATGTTAAGACAATAGAAGAAAGTAACTTTGAATGGTATCTTGGGCTACCAAGAAATGTGATAACATTTGCGAATGAGACAGATAGTGGAGCATTTAGGCTTGTGTATGAGAAAAGTACAGGAGTTATGCTTTATGGCTACGGAAGATTTGGAAAATATGAATTAGGTGTAGAGATCAAGTCAACAACAGTATCTCTTGGTGTTAGCGAGATCCTCTATATTGTCGTTGGTGTCCCAATAATTGTAATAATAGCTATAGTTATAGCAAGTATGTTTATTAAGAAAAAAGAATAACTCCTTTATTTTTTTCTTAAAATAAGAAGAAGCGCAGGGGTTTTTTTATCATGTGAGAATACAGGACCAAAACTTTCTTTTTTTATAAGAGTAAACCCCACTTTTTCTAAAATTCCCATAAACTCTTCAAAATTTAGTCCAACTTGGGGTTCATAAAAGAGTATTCTTCCGTTTGGCTTTAAAACACGCCAATTTTCTCTTAAAAGCACTTCCCATGATTTTCTATCAATATCATGAAACGCCCATACATATGTAACATAATCAAAATACCCATCTGGAAATGGTAGTTTCTTAGATGACCTAATAGAAACAAGTTTAAATCTATCACCCAACTTATAAAGCTCTTTAAATTTCAAACCAACATTAATTCTCTGCTCATCAATGTCTACACCTATATAGGTACATTTCTTCTTATTTACTAATATAACTCCCAGATAGCCATAGCCGCATCCTATATCAAGTACTGTTGTCTTTTCCTTTATGTACTTACTAACGATAGCTTCACGTTCGCTTAGATAAATTATATGTGATTTAAAGTCATCTATATTACCGCCAAATCTTAACATACCACTAATAATCGCTAGAGAGCCATATAGAAAGCCAAAATCACTTAAGAATTTATATAGCTCCTCATCAGTGTTAAAGATTTTCTTTGCAAGATTTATAAAATCTAAAGTTTTCTTCCTTAAGAAATTTGCCTCACCCATTCTTAAACCTCGTATAGTTGTAACTTTATGGGAAGTGAAATCTTCATAATTATTTAGGAGATATACTTCTTCATTAACTATTATACAATACTCTCTCTCATAATTATAGTTTCCGATAGTGCTAATTTTGAGAAAATATAATAACATAACATAATAAATTCTAAATTGCACATTAGAGAGATAAAAAAAGAAACAGGATGTGCTTTCAGAGTTCATAGATTTTTACTTTTCCCTGCTCCTTGAAAACTTCGAACTCTTTATTGTCTATAACTATGTACGCTTTTACTTTTGCGTTTGTCAATATCTTAGACTTTACTATATCGGCAAAGAGATCAAAAGCAGCACCAATAGTCCTAATATCCTCATCATAAAATTTAGTAGCATCTTCTATTTTTATCTTCTCAGTATAAAATTCTCTATAAAGAGAGGAAAGAAAGGTTCTCATCTTTGTCACCTGTTAGTTATTTACCCATCAATAGGAACTGGTATATCACCATTAGGTGGATCAGCAATGGTTATTTGAAGGCCAAAATGCATGAGAATGGCATATAGTAGTAATAAACCCAATACCACAGCAAATTTGTGTTTTGCTATCCAACTTAAGATTTTCCAAATCATACTTAGTCACCACTAGATATATATGGAGAAATCTTTTTTATTGCAAGAAAGATAAGCCTCAAGAGAGCTAATTTTTGATAATTAAAGAATAAGAAGGAGTATCCACGAGAATAAAATGCTTTTAATGAATATTTTTCAGAAATAAAAAAAGAGAGATTTTTGAATGATAAAATTTATATCCAATGATAGGAATATTTCTCCTAAAATGAAAGAGGGAGGAAAAATAT
>JAGGXT010000260.1 GCA_021162905.1 Candidatus Odinarchaeota archaeon
CAATAGCTATAACTATTATAGTAATGGCTGCAATACTCCCTACTCCCGCATATAGATGATAGTTATTAATTGTAGGTAGGCTATCCTGAGATTTATTAATCCATCTCCGTCAGTATCTTGATTTAGTGGATCAAGATTGTTCTTCACTTCATAGCTATCAGTAAGTCCATCTTCGTCGGTATCAGCTTTTGTAGAGTTAGTAAAATAAGTAAAATAAGTATTTTATTACATAGGATATTCCTTAAACTCTAGTTTATTGGCTCAAAACAGACGTAAATCTTCTTTTTATTTCCTTCGAGCTTTGATGCAATACACGGTACCGCGAGTCCCGTATAAGGTTTTATCCCATAAACAACCGAACAATTTCCAATGAATATTACTTTGAGATAGTATGTAGAATTCTCTATGAAAATATCTTTTAGCGGCTCTATATTGGTTGAAGGATTTATAAATGTTATACTTTTTAGATGTTTTGCAAGTTATTAGATGCAAAGAGAGTAGAGACACCATATCATTAATAGGATACGTATAGAATATATTCTCTACAGCAATTACATTAACGAAAAGCCTTTCTGAATCAAGCATTTTAAGCTTACTTCTCACCGTAGTAATAATTGTTTCTATATCTTCTCTAAGTTGCTTTAAACTCAATTTTTCTATATTTCTTTTAAATTTGATAGGCACTTCTACACTTTCTGGTGCAAAAAAGGTTATATACTTCATTTTTTCATCTTTCAGAAAAGTTGAAATCGTTTCTAAAAGCTCAATTGGAGATTGCCCTTGCCGGGGATAATGAAAATTGGTATTCTATTTGTAGCACAGTTTTTTATAATTATGAATAATAACATATCAAATATCACTGATGATAAACTGTCACTTCTACTACAAATACATCTCCAAATCTTAGACCACCATTTATAATTTTATCCAGAGCTTTTATTCCTGTTTTAATAATGTTATTATTAACTTGAGGAGTTGAGTATTTTTTAAGAAAAGTAAGAAACTTTTTATATGGCATAACACGAGCACAAAACATTTGAATCTACCATCACTGAGAGAAAAAAGGTGCACCGAGAAATCTATTTTTTCTCCACGTAGTTTCTTAATTACAAGTTTTCTTAATATCCGCCCATGAAAAATTTCAAGATAAAGCTCCACTATAATATCGCAAATAAAATCAAACTGCGTCTGCTCCAGCTTTTCCTTAATGAAAACAATAGAAATTTCTTTTTTCTCGCGTTTTACTAAGTTAGGAAAATACCTTTCAAGAGAAAAGTCATCCTGAGGAAGACCCATAAGAACCTTTAATTCGTCAATACTATCAATGATAAGGATCACTTTTTCACCTTTTTCTATCTCTTTATTTAAAACGCTTGTTGTATTTCTTATAAATTCAGGAATATTAGCATAACTCACCATAATCTTTTAAACTTAGCATCCCACTAAGCTTAGTTAAATCAATTATAAAATCATCTAGATTGTACTTCCGCAGCCACGGATTCTCTCTTTTAACTTGTTCAGGAGTAACACCAATAGTTAAGAAAATAGGAGAATGCCCCTAGACATAGCTTCTATCATTATTTCGATAGCCATTCTTGTTTTTCCAGTACCAGCATCCCCCTTTATCACTAGCGAACCTCTGTTTTCAAAAAGATATTCTAATAACGGTTCTGGTAAGTTTTTTTCTTTCACAAATAGTAACAACCCTCATTCAAAAACCTCAACCTACTTACAAACAGAAATACATTACTATAATAAAAATTTTAATTTATCGAAAATTATCAAAAATCTTGGAAATTTGTTTCATGAATATTACCATAATTAACTCCTTGAGAGGGATCTGTTATAATGATCCTTGGCTCGATTTTAAACCTTTCCAAGTATAGTTTTTTAATTTTCATGACAAAAGGTTCAATATTATCTTTTAAAACTAAATTTATAGTATTCCCACCAAGTCCAGCTCCAGTCAATCTTGAACCTATGACACCATCGATTCTATATGCCATTTCTACCAAGAAATCCAATTCAGGAATGCTGACCTCATATAGTTCTGCACAACTTTTATGTCCTTCTAACATAATTTTTCTCAATAATTTCCAATTCCCATTCTTGATAGCATCTTTTGCAATTAGTACTCTCTGATTTTCATATACTACATGTTCCACTCTTTTTCTTATTGTAGTCGGGAGTATGTCTTTTATTTCTTGAAAGATATCGGGTGTTACATCTCTCAAAGCTTTTATTTTAAATTTGGTTTTTGAGTTTATAATTTCAACAGCTCTTTGGCATTCCATTTTTCTTACGTTTAGAATTTGTGATGCTTCATGCCTAACCATAGAATCAACAAGCACTATTTTTATGTCTTTACTTTTAAAAGGAATATGTTCATAATCCAAAGTTCTTGTATCAATAAAAAGTGCTGAATACTTTTTCCCTAAAACCGAAATAAATTGGTCCATGATTCCACATTGTATACCCAAGATATCATGTTCGGCCTCATACGTGATTTTAATCATTGTAAGTTGGTCCATTTTTAATTCAAAAATCTCTTTTATCAAACCTAATATGGAAACTTCTAAGGCTGCGGATGAGCTAAGGCCACCACCAATTGGAACAGTGGAGTTTATGATAGCGTTAAAACCAGAAATTTCATAACCATGCCTCTTAAGTGCTAAAATAACACCTTTAATGTATTTTTCCCATCCAGCATTAGAATCTATATTGATGTTTTCCAATGAAAATTCCTTATAACTTTCCAAATTATATGAAAATACCCTAACTACGTTAGAATTATTTTTAGTCCCTACAGATGCTGTCACAAGAGATACTGCAGCAGGCATAACATATCCTTCATTATAATCAGTATGCTCACCTATAATGTTCGCTCTCCCCGGTGCTATTGAGTAATAAAGTTCCTCCACAGTCCCAAAAACTTTCTCGTAGAAGATTTTAAAACTACTTATATTCATAACTATACCTCCACGTTTATATTACGCAAATTCTCAGCATACTCCTCTGGACTTGAAGGATTTATAAATGTGCCAGCGCCTATCTCAACACCAGCAAGGTACTTGATTTTATCTTTTGCTCTATGAAGCGGATAAAATTCTATATGAAAATGATAAAATGGATAGTCCCCTGAGTTTACTGGCGACTGATGGAATACCATCATATATGGTAATTTGAATCCAAAAACCTTATCGTATTTCATTCTGATAACCTTTAATGCCTTAGCAAAATCAACAATTTCACTATTATTCATCTGGAGTATGTTCTGGAAGTGGCGTTTTGGATAAATATGAGTTTCAAGTGGTAAATGTGCCCAATATGGTACAAAAATTAGGAAATTCTGATTTTCATAAACTATAAGCTCGGGATGTTGATCTTTAAACCAATTAATTATTTTGCAAAAAATGCATGATCCAAACGATTCAAAAAATCTTCTACTCGCAGCTATCTCCTTCTCTATTAGCGGAGGTATATAGGGAAATGCGTAAATCTGGCAATGAGGATGTTCCAATGTAACACCAATTAACTTTCCTCTATTCTCAAAAATGAAGACATACTTTATAAATGGATCTTTACTAAGCTGCTGATAACAATTCTGCCATGTTTTTATTATTTTCACAATATGATTTATATCAAATTCATGTAACTCTACATCATGCTCAGGGGAATATATTACAACCTTACATTGACCATAATTGGTAGCCTTTTTTGTTAAACTGTCAAGCTCTTCGACCTTAAAAGCACCAACATTTGAGAGAGAAGCATATTTATTGTCTAATACAAGCACATCCCACTTATCATCCTTCACTTCAGGAGCTCCTGGACAGAAAGGACAAAAATTCTTCGGCAGCACGGGTCTTTTCATGCGATGGGGAGCAATTATTACCCACTCTTGCCTAGTCGGATCCCAACGCAATTCGCCCAATTACATCACCAATATATTCTTCTACTTGATTTTTGGTCTTTAGTTATATAAATTTGCAAAAAATTTATCACCTAATTTTATACCTCAGTTGTGAACCGAAAATCAAAAAGGAGGAAAAACTGATGATAATACTGGGTTTCATCGCTGCATTACTCACAGCTTTTGTATGGGGATTTGCATCGGTTTTAACAAAAATTGTTTTCTCAAAAGGAGCCAATCCCTTAGAATATAATGCCATACGAGCTTTTCCAGTCTTCTTATTCATGTTATCACTTGTAATTGTAATGGGATATTTAAACGATTTTCTTTCAATAAACTTGTATGTGATTCTTATTTTGCTAGTGGTCACATTTTTGGGAATATTTTTAGGTGACACTTTGTATTTTTTTGGTATTCGAGATTGCGGGGTGACCATTGCTGTCCCTATTGCATATACTTATCCGTTTTTTGCATATGTATTCGCTTATTTTTTAGTGGGTGAGACTCCAACAATTTGGATAATTATAGCTGGCTTTCTAATTTCACTTGGTATTTATTTGCTTTCAAAATCTTCAAACAATAGTGGTATAGCTGATCCAAAGAAATTTAAAAGAGGTATTCTTTTCACTATAACGTCTGCAATATCGTTTGGGCTGGGAACAACAATAGCAAAAATTGCCTTATTATCAACTACTGCAATAGTGGCAGCTACTTATAGATTGCTACTATTGGGATTATTACTATTGCCTTACCTTACAATACAGCACAATAGAATCAAACAATTCTCTAAAAGGGAAATAATGTTCATGATAATAGTCGGGATAATTGGAACTGGAGTTGGTGGGTTATTCTATTTTACCGCATTAGAAATAATAGGCGTTTCAATAACTTCAACAATAGCTGCAACATCGCCTTTTCATTCAGCATTATTTGCTACAATAATTCTTAAGGAAAATATTACTAGGGAAAAAGTAATCGGAATGACTCTAACTGTTGGAGGCACATTGCTTATTTTACTGCAAGTGTTTTGCTTTATTCCTTAAATTTAATATCAATTTCTTCTTGCTAAATTTTCATAACTCTCCTTATTTCTCTATATATTAACA
>JAGGXT010000228.1 GCA_021162905.1 Candidatus Odinarchaeota archaeon
ATATAATAATTTAACTATATTCAATTTGTAACAATTTTAAACTCATCAATATGGAGGAAAAGAAATGAAAAAGTCAAAGATCTTCGCATTTGCAACATTGTGGTTACTTTTATTCATGGCAATAAATGCGTGTGTGGTAAACGTTTGGGCTGTAAGCAATGAAAGTCCGAATACGAACACGATTTCTCTTGGTTCTCTTATTATTGCTGAAGATGGAGTATTACTTGGTAATGAAACTAATTTACTTGATGAGAATGCAACTTATGTTAGGAATGTTAGCGCTTTTAGTGTAATAAATGTGGATTATAAATCAAATGAGGGTTATTTACTTTTAAAATATAAAAATGAATCAACTGAATATACCATAATTGTTACAACGTTTTATCAAAAAGAAAGCTGGCAAGATGGGGGTATTGCAACAAACATTCTACTTCATGGAACTACCAGTCATGGAGACGCTTCATTTCCGACAGTATTTGCTCATTTAGCAGGATGGGGAAATGCAACTGTATATCTTAACAACACAAAAACGTATGAAAATGTGGCTATTGAATTTTTCTACTCATATGGTTTCAGAAATGATACAGACCTTAAGATATATAATTCAACAGGCACAGGGCTCTTTAATGTATCTGATCCAAATAATGTAGAAATTGATCCATCAGATGTCGAACTTCATATTATTCTAAACAGCTCTGAGTTCTTGGCATATGTTTTCTTTGAGAGAATTATAAAGTATCCTAAAGCAATTTTCGTAAATAGTTATTTAATTGGGGATCAAAATGATCTTCTCAACTACAATGGAAGCAAAGTGACATCCATATTTAGCTACACAATCCTTGAAGTAAACCCAGATACAGACAAGGGATTCGTCCTAACATATGCAGAGATTAATGCATCTAAGTATCTTATACTCTTTGACAACTTTACAAATGAATATGATGGCGGAATAGCGAAAATGATCGATGTTTTTGGTGATACTGGAAAAGGAACAAGTGGATATCCTAAAGTTAAAGCTTACTTGGCCGGTAAAGGATATTCAACAATATTCATCAATGGAAGTTTAACCTACTCGGAAGTATTATCTGAATTCTATATGACGGTGGGCATAGTTGATGAAGTAACCCACTCTGTATACAATTCAACTAAGACAGGAACGTATAATCCATCGAGTCCAACCAATGTATACATAGATATAGATGATGTTGAACTCCATCTATTTTTAAACTCGGTCCAAGTTAAACAGCATTATCTCTTTGAAGATGCTTATCATATTTCCTTGGATGTTCAATTACAAATTGTAGCGTTCCAATTATCTGATGCTATAGATGCGATAGATGAATTAATTGCTGAAGCCGAAGCATTAAACCAGACAGATATAGTTGAACGGCTTAGAAACTTGAGAGAAGAACTTGTCGAAATGAGAGATAGAATAACTGCAGCAAATGCAACCATGGGCACATATTTAGATCAATTAGAAGATGAACTTAATGAAACAAAAGCCCTCCTTAACGAAAGTCAAAGTTTACTTAACGAGACTAGAGAAGAGCTTGATAGAACGAAGAAAGAACTTGAAAATCTAAAGTTTGATTATATCCAAGCTAAGAACAACGCAACATTTTATCATGATCTTGTTGAATACTGGAAGCAAAGTGCACAAGACAATTTATGGCTAGGCTTGGTAATAGGAATTGTTGTAGGTGCTGCTGTTGGCGTTGCTACACCTATATTTTCAAAAAAGTTAAGCGTTCTACTTAAGAAGAGAAAGGAAGAAGAATAAATTATTTCTCTAATTCTTTCTTTATTAAGAGAATAGCCTTACTCATTTGATTAGGATCTTTAAAGTTAAGTAGAATGAATTCTTTTCTTTTCACGCCACCAACGTCTTTAATGTTCTCTTGTAAAGTTCTTAGGAGAGATTCAAAGTTTAAATCCTCAATTGGCTTCCCAGAAATTATAATTGCTGACTTAGGGCTCCTTATGCTAAAAATCCAAAGTAGTTTATCATCAAAAATTTGTTCATCTCTTAAAATTTTAATTAAATCGCCCAAATCACTATATTCAATTTCAATTTCATTCATTTTCAGGTCTTTATGTACAATCCTTTGCATTTTAATTAAAGCTCTCACATGACTCGCTGATAATCTTTTTAGGTGTTTTGTTAAATCTTTAATCTTTAGAACTAAATTATTGACGGTCTCTTTAACTAGATCTTCGCTTGTAGATAACTCCCTAGATAACTCCAATAATAAATTTGATAACTTAATGGCATTCTTTAATGCTTTTTCTCCCGTCGAAAACCTAAGTTTATATGAAGTCTTGTCGTATTTTTCATATCCAGTAATTTTTACAAAACGAACTTCTATAGTATTGTTGACATGAGTCCCTGAACATGCTGTATAATCGTATTTGTCAATTTCAACTATCCGAACTCTGTTGATTCCCTCAAATTCCTCAAGTCTGCATCTTAAAGAATTTCCATAATGCTTCATAGCCTCACTCAGAGAATCATAATACTTAACAGTAACCTTTCTTCCCTCAGAAATAACTTTATTAGCCATTTCTTCTGCTCTTGAAATTTGACTCCAAATTTCAGCCTTAGAAATACCTGAAACAATAATATATCCTCTGTCCTCCTCTAAGTAAACTCCTTTAATTTCAGAATTTGGTATTATTTTCTTAAAAGCTCTTGCTAGTATATGTTCCCCTGTATGAGCTCTCATTATTGCATATCTTCTATTCCTATCAATTTTACACTCTACTGTATCATTCTCTTTTGCTTCTCCTCTCAGAACTTCCACTACATGAACGATATCTTCTCCCTCTTCTATAACATCGATAACTTTCCCCTCAAAGGAGTCACTTCTAATGTATCCTATATCATTAATTTGTCCACTTCCTTTAGGATGAAATATTGTCCTATTCAATATTAGCTCCAGTTTCCCGTCTTCCCTTATGTTCAACATTCTCACTTTCGCAGAGCATTTAAACAGATATGCGTTATCTAAAAATAATCTTTCTGTCATTTTATCACCTAAGCTTAAGTAAATTAAGTCGATGCTTACTTGATTAGATTCGACTTTAAAGTTCTTACAAGAAATATTTATTCATAATTTAATTGAGCTTCGACAAAGGATTTTGCCTCATAGAACTTTTGTAAATTAAGATACCTTGCAGCCGTGTGTGGTGTTAGAAGATTTTCCCACTCAAATAAAAATCTATCAACTATTTGTTGATATTTCTCTATTGTTATAGGCCCCTCATAGCTATATTTAAGCGTGTCATCCTCCATAACTGGTATTTTTAAGAAATTTGAGAACGGTATTTTATTGATTTTTGATATAAGCATTGAGTATTTTGAGGGTCTGTAGATATTGTGCCAAATACTTTCTTTAGCTATACCTGAAAAAATCTCTAAGCCTTTCTGAATTATGCCTTCAAGCATTTCACCAAAAGGCATTTTTTCGCTGACTCTTTTTCTTTCTTCTGCTTTCTTTTCGAGAGGAGGTACCAGGAAAATTAGTGGAACTTTGCTATCCAAATCTCCTACGACATAGTAATTTGTTTCAATGAAATTGCAGATATCCTGACTGAAGGGTGGTGTTGTTGCAGAGATAAATATACATGTGGTTTGAATTGGTTTTTGCTCGTTCGCAAATTTAAAATGAGCATAACTATCAGCCCCTCTAAGGATAGATGCTATCTCTTCTAATGTAAATGGGGTTGCTGTTGGCTTTCTATTCGTAAAGACAAAAACCATCTGAATAGCATCTTTAAGCTTTGCATAACCAACTATATCCACAATCCCATCTCTAAATAACCTATCTCTATAAACCATGACATTTGGTTCTTTCCTTTTGGAATCAGATTTTTTATTCCCTGCATCCCATAGTGCCATACTTACAAGCTTTCTTCTTAGTTTCATTTCGAGTAAATCCAGGTATGATTTATAAACATTATTCCAATAGAGTCTTTCTTCATCACTGATTTGTGGAAGCCCTATTTCATAGTCTTCGATTAATAATCCTTTATATTCTAAGTCCTTTTCTAAAATCTCCTTAATAACGTTCTTCCAGAAGTTCTCTAAGTCCTTTTTCTTTTTAAAATTCAGTATCTTAGAGAATGTAAATTTACCAGCAGCTATTGCAAAACCTATTGTACCAGTTGCTATTATTCCCAATGCTGTTAAAACCTTTGTACCTACATCTAAGGCGGTCATTGTCGCCTTTATTGCTTTTAAATCAACCATTATGAATATCTTTATTCTATTATATCCCTCACCAATATCATGTATCCCTGTAAAGACAACTAAATCGCCATGCTTTGTTGCTGCAAATGAAAATTTTCTATCAAGTATTTCCTCGGAGTCCTCTATAATAGCCCAGTCCAGTTTTCTAACTTTGTCTTTAAGAACTTTTATAAAGTCATTAAATCGAAAATTAGGATAATCAATTGTAATCTCTGCCATTTGGATCACTCGTTAACTTTAATAACTATTTTATTTATTTCACCTTAAATTCTTTATTGAAAATTAATATAAAGTGGAAGTGTGAAACTTGACAGATGATGCCACTAAAATATTCGAATTAATTACTCTTGCTGGGGTACTAAAGCGTGTGCCACGGTACGGCTGGATAATTTCTAATGTCCCTATATGTGATGTTGAGAGTGTAGCTGATCATAGCTTTCGTGTGGCCTTGATATCAATGTTAATTGCTGAGTATTCCAAGAAGAATGGATACGACGTAGATGTTAAGAAAACCATTGAACTTGCACTAATTCATGATATTGCTGAAAGTAAGCTCCAAGATCTAAATTATACTGCCATAAGGTACATAGGTAAGGATCATAAAATAAAAACAGAACAAAAGATAGTTTCAGAAATATTTAGTAAATTTCCCATAGAGGATTTGGACTCTCTTTGGAACGAACTTATAGAAGAAAAATCAATTGAATCTAAGATTGTAAGATACTCTGATATCCTTGATATGCTCTTTCAAGCATTAACTTATGAAAGAAGTGGAATTCGTAAAGAGAATTTAGATGAATTTTGGGAAGACTTAAATGAATTAAAGAATGCTGAGATGCCTATAGTAAGAGAGTTAGCAAAGCTTTTGGAGAATGAACGTAATAAACTGAGGGGGTAACCCCATTGTCTCACCTCTTTAGAAAATATATAGCACAAAAAGTCTTACCTATAATGAAAAACATAGAGAACATTCGAAATGTTACTATAATTGCTCATATAGATCACGGAAAAACAACGTTGAGTGACTCTTTATTAGCTGCATCAGGTCTCATTTCAAAGAAGTTAGCTTCTGAACTTAGATATTTAGATTATGATCAGATTGAACAAACTCGTGGTATAACAATAAAAGCTGCAAATGCTGTGATTCACTATATATACAAAGGACAAGAATATATAATAAACTTAATAGATACACCTGGTCATATAGATTTCTCTGGATATGTTACACGTAGTTTAAGAGCTTCAGATGGAGCTCTTGTAGTCATTGATGCTATTGAAGGTGTTATGGTTCAAACAGAGACTGTAACAAGACAAGCATTGAATGAATATGTAAAACCTGTATTATTTATAAATAAAGTAGACCGCTTAATTAAGGAAAAGAGACTAAATCCTGATGATTTTTTAAAAGCTATCAATGATATTGTTAGAAACTTTAATATCTTATTAGAAAAGTATTCAGAAAGCAAAATATCAGAAAATTGGAGAGTATCCTTTTTAAGACTTAATGTGGCTTTCGGCTCGGCAAAAGATAAATGGGGCGTACGTTTGATAGATATTCTAGAATGGGCTGGAAAATCTATTAATGATGTTAAATCAACAAGTGAGCTCTTACAAATATTAAAAGATTTCTTAAAATATGTATATTCGCAATATAGAGAAAATAATGTAAAGGAGTTATCAGAAAGATTTCCTGTCGAAAAAGCAGTGTTAGAGATGATAATTGATCATATCCCAAACCCTCGGGAAGCTCAAAAGGCCAGAATTCCAATTATTTGGCAAGGAGATTTATCCTCAGAGATAGGAAAAGCTCTAATAGAGTGCGATTTAAATGCACCTCCTGTTGTATTCATTTATGATGTTAAATACGATTTAAAAGCTGGTTTCATTGCCACTGGTCGTGTTTTTTCTGGTACAATAAAAGTTAAACAAGCATTACATATGGTTCATGCTGGAAACGATTTCATAGTTAATCAACTTGCTGTAGTGATAGGTAAATCAAAAATTCCAGTACGTGAAGTCTCTTCTGGTAATCATGTAGTCTTTATAGGTGTTAAAGATATAATTGTAGGTGAAACAATAGTGTCTCCAGAACTTAAAAATATTGAACCATTTGAAAGATTACGCTATGTGTCCGAACCTGTGGTTACGGTATCTATAGAACCTGTTGATTTTTCACAGTATGACTATGTTCAACAGATGATCTCGCAGTTCGCTAAAACCGAACCAGGTATTGAATTTTCAATAAACAAAGATACTGGTGAAATGCTACTTTCTGGAATGGGTGAATTGCAAATAGAAATATTCTTACAAAAACTCCAAAGAGCAGGCATATATGTAGAGGTAGGGCGTCCAATAGTATTATATCGCGAAGGTATTTTAAGATCAAGTAGATTTCTCAGTAAAGAAACTAAAGAAGGAACAAAGTTTACATACAGAGTACTTCCTTTAAATGAGTGTTTTATTCAAAAAATAGAATCTCAGAGAGCGGATGAGATAAGAAAAATACTTAGTGAATGTGGAATTTTAGAGAGAGGAACAATCATTGGTTATAATCCAAAATATAAGAACATAATTATTGATAACTCAGGGACTATACCAGAAGCTTTATACCCCCAAATAAAAACAACTATAGATCTCATACTTCAAAAAGGACCATTGGTAGGAGAACCTTGTTATGGGATTCTTATTGAAATATCCGAATTCAGCTCTTTATTACCCACTGACAAAATAGATTTGATAGAATTAAATGAGGTCTTTAGTGAAGTAAAGACTTTAATTCTTGAGAGTGAACCAACCTTATTGGAACCTTGGCAAAAGTTTGAAATTACCACACCTTCAGAATATGTGGGCGATATTGTGGCAGTTTTGAATAAACGCTTGGCTAAAATTCTTACTATTGACAGTTTCAAATATTTATATAAGATAATCGCAGAAATACCGGTGAAATTTTCTTTTGGAATAAGCAATGAGTTGAGAGATGTATCGAAAGGTTATGCAACGTGGGGCGCAGAACACTTGGGATATCGGCCTGTGAAAGAGAATTTAGAACAATTAATTTTCGATATTAAGCGGCAAAAAGGATTATTATAAGTTAATACATAAATAAATTATTAGAACTATAACTTTTTTAGAAGAACCTATAAATAAAGAAAGTTACTTTATTAAAGCTGGGGAAGTGAAAATATGAGTTCATCAATAAAAATCATTAAGGTATACTGTGATCTTTGCAAAAAGGATATCGAAATAGAAATTAGAGAAGATAAAGTCATAAAATATGGCTTTCCTTTAGTTATAACAAATGTTCATGGAGAACCTCCACACACTATTAAATTAATTATTGGAGAGGGATATGAAGTTCTTCGCAAAGATATAATTCCAAAACCTGTAACCTTAAAGACTATAAAAGCTATAATTATTGGAGATGCAATGGTTGGAAAAACAAGTCTTATAAATCGTTTTGTTGAAAAGACTTTTAATCCAGCGTACATTGCAACAATTGGAGTGAGCGTCTCTCTTGAAACATTGTCAGTTGATGAAACACCAGTAAATCTTTTCATCTGGGATATTGCGGGTCAGGAAAGATTTCACCTAATACGACAAGTTTACTATAAAGGAGCCAAGGTGGCGGCTGTTGTTTATGATATAACAAATCCAGAGTCATTTAAAAATATTCTAAAATGGATTGATGAAATGAAAAGATATTCTGGAG
>JAGGXT010000051.1 GCA_021162905.1 Candidatus Odinarchaeota archaeon
CCACGAAGGCCGTGCCAAATCCAATACCAAGTATAAGACCATAGAGATACGAAGAAACAAAGAATATTGTCGCACTTGTCAGTATTAAAATACAACCCATTATGAAAACTGGATATTTACGTTCGCTTATTGGCTCAAAAATGTTGCTTATGATCATCGCTATTCCAAGAGATCCAGGCCATACTGCGTATACCATACTCAAAAGAAATTCATGTGCAGGGCTGAGAAGAATCGCAATAGAAACCATAAATGCAAAAATATTTGCTAAAATTATTGCCTTTGGACTGCCTTTCTGTTTGATATGTAAGATCTCCTTTAGTTGTCCAAATGTATTTGTGTGTATATAAGCAAAAAACCAGCCACTGGCTACAGCTAACATCCAGAAGAAAAACAAAATAAGAGGTTTGCCTTGAGTATAAAATGAAATTGTATAATCAATAAAACCTGCATTGAGTAGTAAAACTCCAAAAACCATCAAGATGCTTCCCCAAAGTCTAGAAATAATCTTTCTCTCAAACTCCTGTACGTTCCGAAATATCTCCATGAGCTCTCTTATTTGCTCATTATCCATTATGTATCCTCTCAAAATCTTTCACCCTCTATCCTCTTAATGCTATAAGTAAGAACTAAAGCTATTAGCAAGTATCTGAAACTAATTTCACTCTACATAATACTAACATCACGGGTTGTTAATAAATTATATACAAACTTTGAATTGCAAAGTAATTATCAGAGTATCCTAATTATCCCATCTTGTGCTTCAAGTCTTCTAAGCACCGTAAATCAAGTTTTTAAAATTATAAAACGGCAAGTTATTTGCGTTTCCACCCAAGTATATCATGGGCTGCTATTATACCCGAAATTACTACGGCCTCAATGCCACCACCGGGGAAAGTAGACGCACTAGCTAGGTAGAGACCCTTTATGGGAGTCTTGAAGTGTGGTCTCTTTACTCCAATTGATTGGTCAAATGCATATATGGCCCCTTTAGGCATTGATGTGTAATATTCAAAAGTCTTTGGTGTTGCAGCTTCCTTATGAATTATATGTTTACTTAGATTTGGGATAATCCTTTCTACTTTCTTGATTAGCTCATTCATCATTTCGTTCTTTTTCCTTAGATACTCCTCAGTTCCTCTCTCAGGAAAATCATCGTAGTTGGCTAGGGTTAATATTGTAATACTTGATTTACCCTCTGGTGATAGGGTGGGATCTATGTTAGATAGAATTACAACCTCATATCCCTCGTCTAAGTTTATGATAAATTTAGGATAACTAGACAAGTCCATGTCAATTCCAAGAAATACTAAAAATGCAGAAGGCGACATCTTAAGCGACTTTATATAGTCAATAAATGATTCATCAAGGTGTTTACTATCAATTAATTCAAGGAATACTGTCTTGGCATTAGCATTTGCTATTATAATTGGTGCTTTGAAGATTTTACCTTTAGCTATAACTCCTACAACCTTACCATTTTCAACTAATATCTTCTCAACTTTATGGCGAAGTAAAACTTTACCTCCGTGCGCTATAATATAGTCTTTTAAAGCGTCTGCAAATTTTTGCGCTCCACCTCTCGGAAAATAGCCACCATAAAGATAGTATGCCACAGCAGCAGTTAAAGCTTGCGATGCAACCGTTTTCTCAGGAGAGGTACCAATATATCCAAGTAATGCAATAAGCATCTTCTTTAAATCTTCATTCATGAAATACTCATCAAGCTTATCTTTATATGTCTTGTTTAGCCAGTCATAAAAATGGGGACGCTTCTTTGGGTAGTTTAGTATGCCTTCAGGGCCATAGACCTTAACAATGATAGCTGGGGGTAAAGGCACACCAAATAAGTCAGTATCGCTATAACACTCGTGATAAGCCATTTTAGCATCTTCAAAGAATGCTCTAATATTCTCTTTCTCCTCTGGAAATCGCTCAGACAGCAAATTAATAAGTCCATCTAGATCTTCAGGAATATCTATTTTCTCTCTATTCAGAATGTATTGAATATCCGTGTTTCTTATGAATAAATTATCCCTCTCTAGGCCAAGTGTATTTAGAAGATAGTTAACAGGTCCCTTTTCCCAAAGACCGCTCACATCCTCTACGCCAGCATTGAATATAAAACCCTTCCTTCTAAATGAGGAACAATAGCCACCAACAACATAATGTTGCTCTAATACAAGTACTTTATAGCCCTCTTTTGAAAGTAACGCACCTGCTGTTAATCCTCCTATGCCAGAACCTATAATAATAGCATCATACTCGTTATCAGATTTTGGTTTTGTAGGATCTACATTAACTTGCCAATCAAATTTCTTATACTCTCTCGTGAGAAAGTAAGCAGGGCCAATCCTAGGAAATATGATTGAAAATGCAATTCCAAAGGCAACTAACGTATTAGAGAGAATCATATCAATGGGTTTGCCAAAGAATATGTGGATGATTCCATTTAATAGAAATATCAATAGCCAAATTACTGTAATTACCATATTTATTAGAATAAAATTCTTATCACGCCAATATATTTTAGGATAGTCGCGTTTTGCCACTTGCAATGTGAATGGCCTTTTAATCAAAAGCGAAATCCCTGCCATAAGAGCTAGTGCAAAATATCCCAGTATTCCGCTAAGCTCTATAAATAGAGTCATTTCGAATATGTATGTTGCTATGGTAGCAAATCCAAAATAAAGAGCTGATACATAATCCATGAAATTATATGTCTTTTTAGGTATCTGAACGCAAATCAATATTAATGAAAACAAAAGTGCTATTAGGAGACCTTCCTCCAGTTTATAGCCACATGAGACCCAATATATTACCCATGGAATAAATGACACAAATATATAAACAATTCCTGGAATTTTTCTTTGGCTTGTCTCAGTAGTGTTCATGTTACATACGCTCCCTTAGATTTATACTCAGGAAAGCAGTTATCATCCAATCTAATAAATGATGGACTTTTTTTGTCCTGCAAACCACTTTATACTGCAAAGTAAGTCAAGAAATAGGTCTCATGAGATTGAAGAGGACGTTATAAAGAGAGGGAAAGTATGTACTGAAAAATTATTTGTCATAATCTTTTTCATAGCAGAAGAGATTTGGCTTATCTTAATTCCAGCAAATTTTATTTCAAAAATAAGCGAACTTTCTTTAATAGAAGCACTGCTAACTATAATAACAATAGGCTATATCAGCATGGCAGTTCATGTTCTTCTAGCTCAGTGCTTTTTTGAATTTAAAAACAACTTTTTCTGAGATACGCGATGTCTTTTCAAAACACATAGATAACATAAGCAATAACAAGACTCATACGATCCAAGCAATTAATTCTACAAATATTATAAACGAGATTAAGTAACTTTCTCTAAACTTCCATCTTCTTTCACTATGAAAGTATCTTCTTTCTTTATTTGCCCAAGACCATCATACATCATCGGAGCATGAATCATAGCTAAAACCATTCTTGGCCTAATTTTCATTGTTCTGTGAGCTGGAACAATTGTTGTTATTGGCACTTCCTCTATTTGTAATCCAACTCCATGAGCATAGCCCACAAGCCGTTTATCTATAAGATCGTATTTGGCATAAATCTCATCTAACGCTTTTATAACTTCTATAAATTTCCTTTCAGGCTTTGTGAGTTCTACTGCTCTGTTATACACTTCATTCATACATTCAAGGGCTTTTGCAGCAGGTTCATTGGAGCTATCTCCAATAAATATAGTTCTTGATGTATTTGCATAGTATCCATTGTGATCTGCACCTATAACTATCATTACAAAAGTGTTTTTTCTGACAACCAAATCTCTGAACGGCTCACTATGAACACGAGGGTGAGGGCCAGCATTAACATAAACTTGAGGATGTTCTGAGCCAGATTTGTAAAGAGCGTAATATGCTTCAGCAGCAATTTCAGTTTCTGATATCCCTGGCTCTATTGAATCTATAGCTTGTTCCATGGCTTTTTTTGCTTTCTTGCCAGCCTCTCTTATGGCAGCGAGTTCATAATCGTCCTTGATCATTCGCATCTCTGCAAGTATTGGAGCAACATCCACTATCTCTACGTCTCTGTTTAACTTTTTAAATAGCTCGTAAAAGAGGATGTATGCATCTCTTTCGAGCCCAAACTCCATACCAATTTTTTTGATTTTGAATTCTCTTATAGTTTTAGTAACGTTGGCTATTAGGTCTCCCCCGTCGACATATGTAATAACATTTTTAATCCATGTTTTCTCCATGAATCCATTTTCCTCATTTTTAGCGATGAAGGCTATTGGTTCTCCTTCACAAGGTATAAATAAAGCTGGCCTTAGCCATTTGATTCCAACAAAATAAATATAGCTCGATAGTGTTCGCAACATGACTCCGTCTAAACCTTTCAAACTAATTTTCTCTTGAAACTCTTTAATTCTCTTCTTAAGAACTTCTTCTGGGAATCTCATTCTATAACCTTCTGTAACTTTTAATTTCCAAAAAACTGCAACTCTATTGTACTTCCTCATTCCTCCCTTTTATTTTTATTCCTTCTTTATTCTATCACTCAATATTCAACTCTGAACAACATTTTACACCAGTTTATTATACACACTAAATCTTGAAAAAGAAGCCATGGAATAATTCCTTTTCATCAAACTCAATATCTAAATCCCTCAACCATTGCATAACAATCTCAATTATTATATCAGCAGAATAATCGGACAATCTAAGCATGCGAATGGGCACATTTTTCTCCTTATCTATCAATTTTATCGAAAAATTGTCTTTCACCAGTAGGTATTTGCCAAAGTCTTTTTGCAGCAAGTATCTCACCCTACAAGTCATTGTTATTTTAAATTTTCAACTTAAAAAACGATGTGAGTACCTTTAATAATAAATTATTAAATCTCTATAAATTTATGCATATTTGTAACAGTTGTTTCAATTAACTCTATTCAATTTCTCTTTTAGTAAAAGCCAACTCCAAATCGGTGTGTAAATTATCAATTTATTACCAACTCTTTTTTCGTCAGTATAGTCCTCAGTTAAGATATATCCTTTCTCAAGCTTGAATTTTTTAAGAGCATTTAGAAGTCCGTTTTCCTCCCTTCTTCTTGTCTTTTCGTCACCAATATTCCAACAGACTTGGCATAAGTCTGAAACTCTGCCCCCTCTAACTATAACAAAGTCGACTTCATGCTGTTTCTGGTCTCGCCAATAAAAAATATTCATTTGAGGATCTCTTAGAGAATCTCTAAATAATTCTAGGAAAACTATATTTTCAGCCAATCGTCCATAATCTTCGGAGAATAGAAAGCAGTTTGCGTTTCTCAATCCAGTATCAATTACATAGAGCTTTTGCGGCAAACGCATTTGGGCCTTTAATGAAAAAGTATACTGAGGAACTAGGAAAACTAACATCACATCCTCCAAATATGAGATGTAATCGTTAAGTGTCGCTTTACTTGTACCATATCTAGATTTAATTGCTCTATAAAGAGAGCTTATACTAAAATGAGTAGATACATTTGCCAATAGATATTTAATAACATAGCGCAGTAGAGATAAGTTTCTCACCGAATATCTTTCTACAACATCACGATATATCATAACATCGAGATATTCCTGAAGTATTCTTATCCTTATATCTTTATTTTCTTCCAAGACTACTTCGGGAAAGCCACCAAATTCTAAATATTCCATAAAATACTTTTTTATTTTATACCGGTCCCGACCATAAATTGATAAATCATTTGGAACGAGACCTTTTGCTAGGAGAAATTCTTTAAATGAAAATGGAAGAATAACATGCGGTAATGTACGACCACGAAGCGATGTAGCAATCTCTTTACCTAGCATCTTAGAACTGGATCCACTAATAAATATCTTTACCTTGTTGGTATCGTATACACGCCTCACAAAATGTTCCCACATATCCACATTTTGTATTTCATCTAAAAACATGTAAATATCCTCATCCACTAACTCAGGATATAGCTCAAAATAACTTTCTTGTAATAAATCCAAAGATCCTTTCTCTAATGGAAGTAGACGAGAATCATCAAAGTTTATATAAAGAATTCTTCTTTTGTCAATTCCTTTATTCAGAAGTTCTTTAATAAGCTGATAGAGAAAATAGGTTTTTCCACTTCTCCTTGGGCCTATTACCGATATTATCTTTCTTGTTTCAAGTACTGGATAGTAAGTTTCACGTTTTATAATTTCTGGAAGCGTTGATTGCTGAAATTCAACTATTATCCTCTTAAAAATGTCTTTTGTTACCATGATAAAACACCAAATCTTGATTGTTTAGTATACTGTACAAAAAATATAAAAAATTAACTATCATACTGTACATCTATATTATGTATAAGATCCACTTTGTTATTCTTTTACTTCTTGAAGGCAACAAATTCATAAACAACTAGGAATAGTGGACTCAAAATTGTTATAAATCCCCCGATTCCTGGTATAACTATCAATACGCCAGTGGTAATATTTCTCAGAAGCATTACAAATGCTAATGTAAATAATGAAAAAATTATTACTAAAGAGTATTCAAAGATTCTTCGCTTTGTGAAAAGATAACTAAGAAATAGAGATGAGAAAATCACGGTTGGAAGTATTGATCCCCATGGATTCACTTTAAATGTATTACCATATCGTTCAACAAACGCAAAGAAGGATAAACTGGTTTTATTTACAAATGCGATCCAGTCTATCCACAAACCTCCAAAACTAAGTACGGTTAGTCCAAAAGTACAATAATAATTTAGTTTTTTCGAAAAGTACAATAGAACATTTCTGAAAGATGATGGAACGTCTTTTTCAAGGTATATTAATCCTAATAGTGAAATCAGCAAAGCAACAATAGCCAATAATGCTTGTGAAGTTATTACAAAAATCGTTTTTACATGTGTTGTAATAATAAATAATCCTGTCGTTGGATCCTCTAAAGCAAGATAAAATGTTACTTTTCCAGAGAATGTAGGAACTATTGTTACTGAAAAATGATTATTGTTACATTCGGTCATCCTATCTAATTTCCAAACATCTCCTGGAAGGCCACTTCTCCAGACTATCCAAATATTACTGTTTTCTAGAGAACTCTTACCATATATTGTTATTCCAAAAGCCGTATTCGAGATACTTTCAATAGCGACATGAGGTAAAGGGGTTCCATTCTTGAATACGTAGTCCAAAAATCTTATAGAAGTTTTAATCCATCCTGGGTAGGCATCAAAATGATGCCAATTGGGTGCTAAAAACCACCACTTTTCTGAAGGAATTATAGCAAATGTATCATTTAATCCAATGAGTGTGAAATACTCATCATTCGTCGATGAAAGCATCAATGTCGGGATTTTAAGCTTACTTGCATATGCATAGACATCGAAATACTTTAGAAAATTAGTAATTTTTTCTGAATCCAAAGATGTATTTGGCGTGGTCAAGGCCGTGGCAAGTGTACCAGATAATAAACAGTCAACAAAATTCCCACCAGCAACTATAGGAACTGTGGCTTTAACACGGGGATCAACAGCACCTATTATGAATGACATGATGCCACCCATGCTACCTCCAGTAACCGCAATTCTATCTTTATCAACTTGAGGTATCTTTTCTAAGACGGAAATTGCACGCATACCAGCCCATGCTACATGATAAAAATAAGAGTCTTGAGGGCCACTAGTCGTATTTATTAAGCTTTCGGGTGCCTTACTGGGATATGGTGTTGATTGTCCGCTATCAGGAGCATCTATTAAAATAGCAATATACCCCTGCTTTACAATTTCAACTGCAAAATCAACGAAGGAAGAATGGCTACCACCATAGCCATGTATGATTAAAATCGCAGGAAGGGGGTATGAAAAGTTAAGAGGAATTAAAATCTCGGCAAAAATGTAAATGTCAACATTGTTGTAAGATTCGCTAAAAAAGAAAATATCCGTGAAATTGATAAACACATCATCATAACTTCTTATTTCAGAATTGATGGTTGTTATATTTAGTGGGTCATTTATCGCTTTTGTTATATTCCAAAATGATGTATCATAAAAACTGAGTTGTTTGGGCCAAGCACGCCTAGCGGGCTCATTATAAGTAAATGCCTCAAGTTGAAGTATGCTCAAGGATAATAAAGATAAAAGCAACACAAATATGAGCACTTTAACTACGGGCTTCCTCTTGCTATCACTCGTGTTTTCCATAAGTACCACTTGAAAAATTACCTTTACTGAATACAAAATCGCGATGAATCAATATAAATCTTCATAAAAGGGAAGTATAAAATTATGATAAGCATAAAAGTTATCACTTTTTTAATTATATTATCATATATATGTATGTATGTCTAATATGAACTTATGGGTGTTTTTCATGAGTAAAAAACTGGTTGCTATAGCTCTTATAGGTTTAATAATAATTATTATGGCAGGTGCTTTTGCACCACGACCTCGTCCTCAAGCTAAAGAGATTCCACTTTCAGAAGAGGAAATCGAAAGTATCCTAGTCCTTCATGTAATTGATGAATCCGATAAGGAGGCAACTGAAGTTGAAGAAGCACCACCAGAACCAATCAATTATCCACCAGTTAACATGACAAAAGTTAGTTTTGGAACAGACCAAGGTTATCTGTACATAAAAATCGAAGTGCTCGGAGAATTACCAACTGAAAAAGACGACCCCGTAACTGAAATAACTATTTGCGTGCTCATGGATACGGATGGTAACGATAGTTCTGGTTGGCACGGATACGATGCATTAGTTGGTTTTTACATCACATGGGACCCGCTCGGTAAATACAATATTGAAGTCTATATAACCTATAATATAGCCACTACACTAGATGAAGAAGAGGCTTTCAAAAACGCGGATTATATATCTGGCGAATATAAAGGTGGGCCAGGGAAAAACTATGTTGTACTTCGTGTATCTATGGAACTCTTGGGTTTAGAATCTGGACAGGAGGTAGTCATGGATATTCACGCGGAAGCAGAGAGTGAAGAATATCATCATTATGCCTTCGACGCTCTAATGTCCTCCCAGTACAATTATACTGGAACTGGAAACTACTTCTGGCACTCCGTAAAAATACCAATCCCATGATTAATTATTTTTATATTCATTTATATTCACTTGAAAAAGCTCTTGCTATACTAAATTTATATTATTAAGGTGCTTCCGAATAATCTATCAGCAATTCATTCACTTTATAATTAATAAAAATTAATGCCATTTTTTAAGATAGTGTAAAC
>JAGGXT010000179.1 GCA_021162905.1 Candidatus Odinarchaeota archaeon
ACCGCAAGAACTCATAGAACAAATAATTCCCAAAGTAGATCCAATATTGAAAATACTATTCGGAGAATAAATTCTACACAACATTTTAACCTTTTGATTTGAGTATTACAAATCTAACTATCTCAGCACTTTTTTCTCATATAAAACTCTACGAGTCTTAAATAACTAAGATAGACCACAACCACTATCCATGTCATAAGCGTAAAAGAAGTTACAAATTTATCAATAAATGTAACGAAAATTTGGATTTTAATAACATGATATCCTCTCGGCACCCTAAGAGCAATAATATGAGGATATGCTATTTCCACCTGTGCAAGCTTATCATCTAATATTATTTTCATACTCTTATCGTACATCACAGGAATAATCACCCAGTAATCCTGCGGCACATCAATATGTATCTCGAACAAATTTGCTTTCTGCATCACCGTTACTCTATTGATTCTTTCAGTTTTCCACGGTATCTCATCTCTACTTTGAGGCACATAGGTTAAAGCGTATACCGGAGTAAAATTTTCCAATCTAAAAAGATACCTATGAGAATAGTTTTCCAAAAGAGTCACCTTTCCAGTTTCTTCCGCTTCTCTAAGCAACGACCGAACAATACTTGAAGCCAATTCAGGAAACACAGGATCCTTACCATCCACTATAATATACTTAACACCCAAATAACGTACAAAATTCAACACTTCCTCTGTGTTTACCGTTAGGTTCCTTTCCAAATAAGCATATTTATCATAAGTCATCAAACTTCCCAAGGTATCAAATATTTCTGGCGGAAGACATTGAGGATACCATCCATTTAACGTAGAATGGTTCGTGTAAATAGGCGTCAAAGCACCCCAAGGTTCCCGAGGCAAAAAAAGAACCCTAAACCACCCGGAATCCTCCCTCACAATATCATATAACATATCATAAGTTTCAGGATGGACAGGAACATAAGGCCGATAAAAACACCCTACAATTACTGTCACAACTATAAGTAACACGCCAAAAATCTTAAAGATACGAGTCTTCTCTAATTTTGAAATATAGCATGCACCTATAAAAGTAATCACAAAACCAGAAACCGTAAGAACCCTATCACCACCTACAACTGAAAAGGGGAATATTTGAAAAATGGAAAGAATCAACGTTATTACAATCACTACAGCTGTAACTTCAAATGCCTTTTCCCAGTAAGGCTTCTTCCAATCTTTCTTTCCATATTTCCTAAATATAACATAGATAACTGCAATAGCTAAATAGATCACAATAGTTAGCTCTATATGAAGAATCGATATTCGATAAGTACTTTCTAACCATTCTTCTAAACGTTCTCCTTGAGAAAGAGGAGTAATTACGGGTAGCATGGTTCCTCCAGCAGTTAAATAAGCATATAGAAAAGAAGCGGTAAGAGCGGCGGAACACGTACCAATTTTAAAAAGCTTTGCTATGTCTTTTTTTAAAAGAAGCCATATTGTCGTTAAAACAACGATCCAAAAGCCGACGGCAATATTCAGAAGCATTGTCACGGCTAACAAAAACGCAGCTTCAACCACATATTTATTTCGATTTATTTGGCTCGTTTTGTGAAGTTGCACTAGATATAACGGCACAATAATGGTTGAAAAAGCTTGACCGAGAGAGCCCCACATATAAAGAGGTATTATGTGAACAGGAGAATAAATGTAAACAGTAGCAAAAATAATTGAAACACTTCTACTTTTAACAAAATGTCTTAAAGCTTTATAAATCGATATGTAGGCTAAAGGAGTTATTAAACTTGAAAGTATTCTCGCAGCAGTCCAAAAAGGTACAATAAAACTTAAAGATGCAAGAATATAGTAGAAAAGAGGAGAATAGCTTCTTAAAAAGGGATTACCAAGATACCAAGACCAATCCCATCGACCCCAAAGCCAAAAAGGCAAAGTCTCCATTTGATGTCTAAGCACCCAAGCCTTATACACGTGAGTAAAACCATCTCTCCCTACGTTTACAAGATTCAAACTAAAAATTAGAAAAAAAGCTGGTAGCAAAACCAAAAAATGTGAAAGCACCCAGACAAACCTACTTCTACTCTTTCCTTCTTTCGCTAATAATCTTTGGTAAAGTTCCCAATGTTTCTGAGCACATTTTTCAATCGACCTACTTTCAGCAAGTCTCTTAAGATTCTCAGAATATTTTTCCCCTTTCTTCCAATCATTTAGTAATTCTACTATCGCTCTCGCTAACTCATCGACATTCTCTGGGTCCACCGCCCTACCGTTTTCATCATCCCTTATCTCCAAGAACTGAAGAGTTCTTGCCGCTATTACTGGAGTACTAAAATTCATTGCAAGATGCAAAATCCCACTTGCCGAATAGTAAGACTTACCCTTTTCATAAGGCAATATTACCACATCAGCAGCTCCAAAAAACACCGGGACCTCCTTATCTGGAATATACCTCGTAAAAAACCTAACACAATCACCTAGCCTAAGCTTTTTTACAAGCTGTTTTAAATACTCTAAATACTTGTCTCCCCAATACATTTCGCCTTCCCGTACAGCTCCAACTATTAACAACACAACATTCGAAATTTTTTCCTTAACTTTTTTAAAAGCCCTCACAACGTATTCATAGCCTTTTCCCTTCCTTATTAAACCAAAAAGAAGCAAAACCTTCTTACCCTGAAGACCTAATTTTCTCTTTGCTTCATCTCTTCCCATATTAGGCAATTTCTTAACGAAATGAGAAATAACTACAACCTTTCTAGGCGAAACTCCATATTGTTTTACCAATGCATTTTTCATTTGATCAGTATGCACCACAATAATGTTACTTGCAGCAGCATAAAACTTAGTTAAAAAACTTATAGCCTTCTTAACAAGACCTAAAGGATATCTTATATTAAAAAGCTTCAAAGTCTCCTTATTTAGACGTTTAAGATCAAATACCGTATGAAAAGTAACAACAATTTTTTTACCAAGCAATTTAAGCATAAAAAGTATTAAAGCATAAAACAGGTTTGCAAACAAAATACCAAAAACTAGCCATTCATGCTGAAGATGTACAATATCATAATCCCTCTCAAGTATCTTAAAAAACAATTTTAAAGGGGATAGTATACTTGACCCCCTTTCCCAAGACTTCTCATACCTCAACTTTCCACGATATGACATATCCGACAATACTACTATTTTACTTCGCTGTTCCTCGGTCAAAACTCCGTAAAGACTCTCCGTATAAATCCCTATACCACACCTCGCCGAAGGCGATGTACTTATAATTGCTATCGCTGCCTTCCCTTCCAAAACGGTCACTTCCGGTAAAAGGCTATTAGCTAAAACTCAATAAACAAACAAAAGTATTTCGCATACAAAACATTTATCGTCATATCCCCAACTCTGTTTCATGCGTAATCATCTAACGTAGCCCTTGTTGTCATCTTAAATAATTCTCAATAACACCAGTTAAAAATTAAGAATAAAAACTACAAACACCAAAAACTCTGAAAGCGAACTTTGCTTACATCATTTTGTCTTCCACGTTAACCAGATATTCATTGCATAATTCCATATAACTGCTCCGATCGAACCAAAAAAGTTTGAAACAAAATAGTAAACATCAAATATGTTTGTAAATAGACATAAAACACCGATATTTATTAATATACCACCAAAACAAAACGCATTATATTTAAGTGCTCTCAACGCGGGGTTAACAGGCCTTTTAACCTGTTCACCTTTCAAAACCCATATCTCACTTAAAGCAAAACTAAATAAAATCATAGCCTCTAAACTCAAAATAGAAGAGTAAATATAGTTTAGAGAAGAATAATTTGTCAAAACAAAGAAGAAAAACATATTCACAAACAATGCCAACACACTAATTACCATATATCTAACTAATTTCACAATTTCCCCTACAGTTTCCGAAAGCCTATACAAATGTCTCAAGAAATTCGCATATTCTCCTAAATTCAACTTACTCTTTCCCATTCCCCTTGTTCCAAATGTAAATGGCACTTCTGAAACATCTTCATACTTTCCCTTAACCAGAATTTCAAGAAGAATCTTATATCCAACAGGATTTAACTCAACATCTTCAACAACATCCCTTCTAATAATAAAATACCCTGAAAGAGGATCCTTTATACCCCTCGCCTGTGGAACCAAAACCTTAGTTAAAAATCTAGCACCTTTAGACACAATTTTCCGCTTTAACCCCCAATTCTCTATTTTACCTCCCTTAGTATACCTACTCGCAATCACGATATCTTTACCGTTTCTTGCCTCTTCTATCAAATTAGGTAATATTTCAGGTGGATGCTGCATATCAGCATCCATCACACCTAAAAATTCTCCAGAAGCATGCTTAAAGCCTTCAATAACCGCTGAGGACAAACCCAATTTACCTTTACGTTTAACTACCTTTACCGGATATTGTTTAGATAATTCCTCAGCAACCTTCCAAGTTTCATCGGGACTATTATCATCAACCACAATAATTTCATAACTGCAGTAACCACTTAGAGCATCATGAATCCTCTTTACAAGTACAGGAAGATTTTCCCTTTCATTATACGTTGGAATAATTAATGATAACACCGGTTTTTCCATATATTTCCCTCAAACCTTGCAGTCTTCTACTCCAAATCTTTACCAATTAATATGTTAAGTTTGCGGTTAACATGAAAGCATAACTAATATATAAATAACATATCTATAATAACTCTTACTTTCGGTCGGTCTATCGATATAACATAGCGTCTTAATCATAGTAAAATATTTGTCGTTTCTTTTTCCCTTCAATCAATTTTATAGTGAAAGATTGTAGTAAAATGTAACAAATCCAATTCATTTAAATATCCAATGAACATTAAATTCTATATTGAGGTAAAAAAGATGAACAAAGCTACCAAAAGCTCCTACTACGTGAAATGTAGGGAATGCGGATGGGAAGGTTACACTCTACTCAGAGGCTATGGTAGCAATGGTTATCTATATCTGGAATGTGAGAACTGTGGAGCAAGGAACCTATACATAAATCCACCACCAAAAAATAATGGAAAAATATACATTGGAGGAACAATATTACAGGACATAGCACACATAGTTTCCAGGTTAGTCCTCCTCGGTGCTTATCAAGTTAAAATTACATTAGAAAATGGTTGGACATGGTTAAACAACCAGCCAAAACTAAAAAAATATACTCTAGGAGGGGGGTTCATAGTTTCCCTATTACTAATACTCTGCCTAATAACATTTAGAACATATTTCCTCCAATTCTTAGTAGCCACAATAGGCACAATAGCCAGCACTCTAGCATTAATTTTCCGAAAAGAGTAACCTAATTAGTCACAGCATCCTCTAATTTTTAAATAACTATAATCTGCAAACAAACTACTATTAATTTTACCAAAAATAGTGGTAACCCTAATTACTTTACTAGTTTTTATTTATAGCCAAGAGCTCTTAGTCTCCGATCTAAATCGTCCGATTCAAGATCAGCTAGATGCTTTCTAATGAGGAAAATGATATATTCAGTTGGACTTCTATAACCAGAGTCTTTTAAAGCCTTTTCTAAACGTTCATATAAAGGCTTAGGAATAGAGATATTTACATATTTAACCTTAGCCATAACAATTCCCCTAAAATAAATCAACAGCAAAAAATAAAAAACTAATGCAACAACGCATCAACCCTCAAAGGATGAGAAAAATGAAAGTCCTAGTTATAGGATCAGATGGTATGTCACCTATATTGGTTGAAAAATGGCTGGAGAAATTGCCAACCTTAAGAAAAATCAAAAAAGAAGGAATACTTGGGAAAACAATACCACCAATACCAGCACAAACCCCAGTAGCATGGACAACATTCATGACAGGAGTAAACCCGGGTAAACATGGAATATTCAGCTTCACAACAAGAAAAATAGGAACCTACAAAAGAAAAATCAACACACCAGACAAAATAAAAACAAAAACACTATGGAAGATCCTGAGCGAACACGGGAAAAGGGTAGGTGTAATAAACGTCCCCATGTCAAAAACAGAGAATCTAAATGGATTTATAA
>JAGGXT010000001.1 GCA_021162905.1 Candidatus Odinarchaeota archaeon
ATTCCATTTTTCTTACTACTTTTCCCTTTATTTTCTCCTTCAGTTTCTCGACTGCTTTCTCTATTTCTTCCTGTCTCGGCTTAATGCATCTTAGTTTTTCCTCGTGCATAAGAAGATTTATTGCTTTAGTTAACAGGAATACGTTTGTGTTTATTTTTTCTATTGTTTCTATAATGGTGATTTCGATTGCCTTTTCAATATCATCCTTATTTTTTAAAAAGAGGCTTAGCATTGGGTCTATTTTAAAGGATGTTATTGCATGTGTAAGGTTACGCTGTTCATCGATTTTTATATGGGCTCCTACTGTTTCATTTATGATGTCGTTGAGCTTTTCCTCTGACATGTTTTTTAGCGTTCCTTCTCCAATTTTTAGTTTTAAGGGTTTAAGATCTATGTAATAGTATAGGTATGTTTCACTTTCAGCGTATATTGATATTGGCCAGTCTTCCTTTTCTATTTCTATGGTTAGAAGGTCTTCTAGGCGTCCTATTTCCTTTTCTTCGTAAAGTATTTTTGGTAGGGGTAGTTCTTGGACGAGTTCTTCGAATATTGTGTTTAATATGGTTTCAGCCAATTTATTGTAGTAGGCTTTTTCTTCCTCCTCTTCCGGGTTCATGGAAAAGTTTTTATTCATATTTTACCACCTGATGAACCCCTCCTTACCCACTTGTATACATGGTTTATTTTGCCGGGTTTCCTTAAAATATTTATTTGATTGTTTGAATTTGAATTAAATTATTTTGAATTGGGGGTGGTAGGTATTTCTGTTCTTGTCATTGTTCCTTGTGGTAAGAGGAAGATCTGGGATGAGAATCCTAAGGCTGGTCCGTGTGAGGCGAGGGATGTCTACCGTGGCCCTTTATTTAAGGTTTGTAGGGAATATGCTGAGAGGTTTGCTGATAGGTGGGTGATTTTGTCAGCTAAGTATGGTTTTATTGACCCTGACTTTATTATACCTGAAAACTATGATGTAACCTTTAAAGATCCAAAAACTAATCCTGTGAAGGTGGAACTGCTTAGGAAGCAGGCTGAGGAAATGGGGCTAAATGAATATGACAAAATTGTTGTGCTTGGGGGTTCAAAATACATTAATGTGGTGGCTAAAGTTTTTCCTGCATCGAAGCTGATAGCTCCGTTTAAAGGGTTACCATTAGGTAAAATGATGCAAGCAATTAAGAAAGCAATAAGTGTGGGAGAACCTTATCTGTAATCTAGCATCTGGGAAAGGGAAAGTTTGGGTTCTATTAGTTGTTCTTTAAGAAATTTAACTGTTTATTACGCTTTTATATATGTTAATTAGTATTTTGACAGAATTGTGTAGTTTGAACATATTTTGGTATTTTGTTGAGTTAAGAAACTGATTTTGCAAGCTTTTCACAGTATTCTGCTTTCTGAAGATTCTTTTGACATTGTTTTCAAATGTAATCATCCCGCTAGGTACGTTCGGTATTTTAGGTTTTTTAGGCGACAAAATATTTAAAAATTAAAATCGCTTAGTTTTAATAAACAGATTAAGGGTGAAAACTATGCCTGTTAATACAGAAATAAAAATAATTAATGTACCAATGCTGTGTATATTCCTAGGGTTTGTAGCTTACATCATTGGACTGGAGGGCTTAGGTTTAGCGCTAATACTGATGGGGTTCACCTTACAGGTTTTCTGGATAAGTGCAGGCAAAAGAAGAAGAGGTTTTTAATTTGCAGATTACAGACGATGACCGATGAAAGCTAGCTTGTATGCTCTTTCGGTATTATTTTTTGTTCTTTAAATGTTAAGGTATGGTGTTACGCATTATTGGTGTGTTATTTGTGAATGTCTCAGAGTGGGGAGAATGAGGAGAATATAGGGGTAGAGGGTTTACTTGAGAGGAGAAACTAGGAGTTAATTAGGTAAGTGAGATATTAAGTGTGCTGAAAGAGATGAGTGCAGAGAAAAGACATGAACATGGAACATGAGTAAATAGAAGTCATAAAAATACTTAAAAACGGTAAATGGCTTATAATATTTTAGAGGTTTGATTGTTATGTGTGCTGAGGTTTGTAGGAGAATTATTGGCTGGTTTGAGAGAGGATAGAGGGTGGTTAGGTTTATTGATCTTTTGGGTAGAGTTAAATTTGACTTGGAGAAATTTAAGCGGAAACTTCTTTCTTTTCCTGTAAAGTACATGCATGATTTTGATGAGTTTTGGAAAAGAAAGCTTAAGATTGAATGCGGACATGATCATATTCTTATTGATCTTTTTCGAGAGGAAACGTATAACAGATTGTGTCGAATTCTGAGTAAGTGGCAAGCTTATCGTGGGGGTGATAATATTAATCCTCGGGAGACTTTAAGAAAGTCGCTTGAAAGAATTTCGGACGCTTATGATCAGATCAGACGATATAGTTTGTTGGGGTTTAATAAGATTCCTGTTGAACCGTTGGAGTTGATTTGGCATGAGCTTGGTCGTGTTAAAGAGTTAAATGGAAATAGGAATAAATATGGGTGTTATTATGTTATTGCGGTTTGTAAGCCTTTGATGTTGCTTTGGGGTCAAACCTTAGCTTTTGACACAAATGTTCGGAAGAATATGCCACTAAAATATGGTGTTGCGAAATCTATGAATCGATGGAAATTTGAAGATTGGAGAAAGGTTATGGTGAGTTTTCAAAAAGATTTACTACGAAACCCCGAATTTATAGAATTCCTTAAAGAAGAATCGCTGAAGAGATATGGAACGGATTCTGTTGTGCCTTATGGAAGATTTCTGGATATTTATTATTACTAATTTGTCTTTTCATTTCTTAAGTTAAATTTTGCTGTCGATTTTACTATGAATTTAGTCCGTTTTGGTTATTTTTCTGGTGTCCAGTAATAAAGGTCTATGAATTGTCCATATGAAACTATTAGGTCGGTTCCGTATTTTTCTCTTGATATGTTTTGAGTAACCTTGCCGATTTTTAATTTTTTATTTTTTATGTGAAATCTTTAGGATGACAAAGGGTAGAAAATGTATTAGGAGAACAAATTAAAAGGAAAGTTAATACTATTATTTGGTGTGTTTAATGGTTGATGGATATAATAATGAAACAGGTATTAGGGGTAAGCGTATGATGCTTCTTCTTTTCTATATTTATTTGAATAGAGGTAAGGAGGTTAATATTTCGGATTTGATGCGAATTGCTGGTTATAGGTCGTCTGGTGCTATTCATAACGCGCTTAATAGTTTGGAGTTTTATGGTTGTATTGAGAGAAAAGGTGACAGTTTTATTATTACGGAGAAGGGTATGGAGGAGTTGAGGAGTATTTTGGTTCCCTATGAACTTATTAAGTTTCTTGGTAAAGGTCTTATTGTTTTAGGTGGGTATTCTCTAGCTGTTTGGTTTCTCTTCTCTAATCGAATGCTTATTTTACTGAATACTTTTCGTAATCTTAGCATTGGTTTAATTGTAATGGGTGTATTTCTTCTTTTAATTGATAAATGGATATATAGAAAGTGGTCAAAAGGTGGTCAAAAGATAATTATCTCTTAAGAGACAAAGGTTGTCTTTTAAAAGAGATAAATGGTGTTTTGCTCTATTTCTTATTAAATTTGGACAATTGTTTTAGAGGCGAGTTGTGATGAAAGAACGGAGAGTTTGTTATGTGAAAGTTCCAAAGTTTAGGAAGTTTCCTATTATAGGTGCTCAGGCTATGGTTATAAAACCGTTAAGTGTTAGGAAAAGTAAATTCTTTATTGCTTTAATTTGTATTTTGTTATTTGCTTTAGGTACGTTTTCAACTGATTTTTTGCCGCAACCTTTTTCATTTTTCTTTCAGTTATTTAGGAGACCGGTTTTGTGGAGAATTTCTTGGGGCGTAGTGTTAATAGTTACGCTATTTTTCTTTGTTCTTAGCGTTTTTGAGCATATAAGACCGTTTATAATATTTGATAAGGAATGTTTTTGTTGTCCTTTAAGTTGGTATATAGAGGAACATGAGTTAATTCATCTTAAAGGAGTTTCCAATGAGTATGATGTAGAGGACGAGAATATTAGAAGAAATGGGAAAAGACTGTTTCAAATTCTTCGTGAGCCTATTCAACTATGTCATGATTGCTATTTTAGATTACATCAATCTATAATGAGGGAATTAGATAAGGAAGGTGGATGAAGTGGTTTGGGGTGTTTCTCAGCGGGATATTTATTCTTTTGTTAGGTGTCCTAGGATTTTGGCGTTTAAGGTTTCTGGTGTTGTTCTTAAAAGGTCTAACAGTTCCAAGGCTGTGAGACGGGAGATTTCCACGAAAATTGTTGGAGAGGTTGGCGAGGAAGCTTTGGTGGAGGCACTTAGGGCTCACGGAGCGGTGAATTTAGAAAAGGGAGAACTTGAATTAAGCAGTGTTCCTGAGCGTGATTTGTTAACTTCAGCGTTCTCGCGGGGTTTGGCTTTTTTGACCGAGAGAATTTTTGATAGGTTTAGGAGAAGGGTGCAGGAAGACTTTAAGAGGAGGTCGGGGGAGGTTTTGAGGGATTTGGTTCATTCTTCTGTTGAGGGGGTTTTTAATGTTATTGATTATTTGAGGAGTAAGTATGGTGATCCTGTGGTTTTTCCAGGGGTAAAGTTGTTAATTCTTTGCTTCAGTCTTATAAGTATCCTGATTTTTTAATCGGCTTTAGGGGTGGTAAGTATGTTATTGTTGAGGTTAAGAATAGTAAGAGAGCAAGTATACAGGATGCTATTCAGGTGGGTTATTATTTTGAGGCATCTAGATTGATGGGGGCTTCGATATTGTTGGAGAGGAGGGTGGAAGATAGGTTAGAGCTGGTTCCTGTGGATACTGACAAGGTTGTTGATGGTGTTGTGGTTTATCCTAGGTTAGGTAGGATTAGAGAGCGGGAGAAATTGGATATTTCGCCTTCTATGGTTGCTAATATTCTGAAAGTTTATCATATCGCTGAGAAGGGATTAATTCCCTTGGATTATAATTCTTCTTATTGTTCTAAGTGCAGATATCGCAGTGTATGTGAATCTACGGGACGAAATAAACTCATTGATTTAAATAATGTTGAAATTCCGGTTCCGTTGCCTTTGGTTGCTACGTTAGAAATTGCAGAAGATTATGATGTGGATTTGGATCTTTTGTTTTTAGGAGACTATTTTCAGGATTTAGAAAGAAGAATTCAATCAAAATATTTATCAGAGACAACCAGCGACCGTTTAACTGGTTTGCTGGAAAGATCTTTAAAGATATCTGATGAGGAATTTGCAGGATTCTTAGAAAAATATACTAATTTATCGCGTGTAGATATTTTGGAGGCCTTAAGAGAAAGAAAACAATTTCAGGATATTGTCAGAAAAATTCATTGGGAAGGTGAAAAGTTGAATCTTACGTTTGATGAAGCATTAAAGGTGACAGAAAATGAGAAAGATGCTGTGAAAGTTATGCTCAGGGCTGTAAACCAGGTTAGAAAGACAAATACGTATCCGTCAAGTAGTTTGAGAAGGGTTAAGGCTACATATGAGCAATACCGTAAGTTATTAAATAAGTAGGTAGAGTGATAACGACACGGACGCAAAACTTTAAATCTAAGTTAAATACTCAAATAAGCGTACTTTCACAAACGCAAGCAGGTACTGAGTGGTTTGTCGATTTCTTGGGGAGTGATGTACCATTTGTGAAAGTTAAAAATGATAAAGGATATGTGAAAATTGAAAGGGGAGTTTCTTCCATACTTAGAATGGGAAGTCTTGCGTGAGCCGATCACAATCCCGAATATAGATGATATAAAAGAACTTCCTAAAGGTCAAAAGAAGATAGTGATAACTAGAGATGAGCACTATAATCTTCGGGTAGTACTCTCTATAAAAAGCGATCCCAAATCTATTGATTTGTTTTTTGAAAAAGTATTAAAAACTATTGTTCCAGGAAGTTTTGTTGAACTTTTCGAGATTACCGGTTCTGATCAAAATGACTTAAGGCAATACACTCTCGAATCTTGCCACTTTGTTGGTATACGGACCATTAGCGAAGAAGAATCTTTGTGCGAAGCTGATCTAAGTATTCAAGGACTGAAAATAAGACATAAAACTGAAGCAGAGGGCGTGTGGCTTACAGAGTGGTATATCAATGGACCACGGGATGCCTTGGTTTTTAGCAATTCTACGATGCGAAAGATGTCAAAAACGTTCTTTCGAGAACGTTCAGCTAAAGACGAGAAAATTTACTTCATGGAAGTCTCTGGTGGGTTTTCGATAAACTTAACTCGTGATTTTCTTAGAATCGAAGCTAATGACCTTCAGTTCTTAATTTCTCAAGTGCCGAAATGAATTGGTCCAAATTGGTCATCAAACATCGGAATCGAGTATCGGAAAGATTGGGGACGGATTCCTGATGTGGGTGAACGAAAGAAGATAAGTGAATTGTGTAGTTTTATCTTTGGACGACAGCTTCTCTTAGTGGGTTACACGATCTATGATGAAGACTGTAACATAGTGGAGGAATATGCTTGTAATCCGTGGGGTGGTGACCCAAGGTCCTTGTGTTTGAAACCAGATATCCCGCCAGTAAGGATTAGTGGTCCTGACTTCTGTGGAAAAGCAGAGGTCATTATTAGTCAATTGTTGCCCTCCTATTGCGAACTGCGGGATTCTCTTCGTCTTAATGATGCTTTATGGCTGTATTGGATTGCTCGTAACATGCCCGATGGGATAAACCTTCCTACACTTGCGGCTGCTGTTGAAGCGATTATGAATGGATGGTTCAGTTCCAACAGAACAAGAAGTCGTGGAGTCTACATGGATAAGGATGAATTTGAACGTTTATTGCACGAGGAGATTGAGGCCATACAAGGTAAGTTGGAAGACAAATTGTATGGTGACAGAGTAGTGAATCGTATTCGAGACGCTTATCGTATGAGTGTTACAGATCGCTTCCGATTTTTCTTTGAGGAAATTGATCTTGTTGTTGACGAGAATGAGTGGAAGGCCATCAAGGCGCGGCATGCTATTGCTCATGGGCAAATCGGGAATGGTAAAATGGAATGGAGACGTTTGATTCAACATTCACAAACTTACGAGACACTTATACATAAGATTCTGTTGAAAGTACTAGGTTATTCCGGAAGTTACGTAGACCGTTCAACTGTTGGCTGGAAAGACAAACAATTAGTTTGAAATGTGCTACTTCACTATTTGAAAAGTCGGGAGAGATAAGGATCTATGTTCTAGTGTATTGAATATGCGCTTTACTGCCTTATGTATATGTTTCTATCAATTTATTGAGTTCTTCAAAGGATATAAGTCTGTTTGAAAAGATGTCTAATGTGTAAAATTCGATAGCCCCGGGATACTTTTTCCTATAGACTGTTCTTAGAGCTGAGATCTCTCTGAAGTATATCATGAACTGGGGGTTTGGAATTACAATCCAGACTTTAAGACCCTTTTTCAACCGAGATTCGATGCTCTTCCTGAGCTTTAAGAGCGGTAAAGCTGTTCCATAAAGTGTTTCAATCTCCACCGCTATGTCACCAGATTTGGGATGTCTCACATACACATCAACCACGATGTCCCCAACACCATGTTCTGTAATGACATTGGTTGGTGGAATTTTTCCATTCTTAATAAAATGCATAACAGCAAATGCTTTCACACCATAATGAACTACAGATTCACCCTCTATTCCTTCCTCGTCCTCCTTACTCGGTTCAACAGTTAATGCTGTTCTCAAATCTCCAGCAATCCTCTCAATTTTACCATAAAAATTATCTTCAAGATATGTCACATACTCATCCAAACTAGCTTCACCGGCCTCCGAAGCGCCCTCAACTCTACCCCACATCAAGTTTGCAAAAACAAAAACATCTTCACTTCTCCTAATATGGATTTCCATGAATTTAGGTATTCTACTGAAAAATACATACTTTTCCTTATCAATAAATACCTTTAAATTCCATAGCTTTCTGATTTCATCCAGTTTTTGCTTAGAACCGTAAAGAACCAGAAAACCAAAGTTTTGCGAATACAATTCTTTTAATCTGTCTTCAAGATATTTTAACTCATTGTTCTTGATATCTTTTAGTTCATCTACATTAATGGCGTAGATTGACCTGCCTGCCTTTACTTCAAGTTTTACTTCATCAAATTCCGTAGAAAGATGAGTTGGAGACGGTATTCCCTTCGATCTCGTCCTGTAGATTTCTCTTAAGACTCTTTTAAGGTATTCTAAATAATCAAACCTATCATCCTCGGGTTTTTCAGCCAGCAAAACCACAGGTCTTTCCAAGGTCTGCTTAAAGCCGGATGTACCAAAGATTTTTTCTAAGGGATCAAATAAAGTTTCCTCATAATCACCCTCAGGCTTTAATTCCCCAATTTCTCCCACAGTTTTAGCGTGGCACTCAGCAACCAATCTTTTATTATCTATATCAGAAATGCATAGAAATCCCACTTTGGGCATAAAGACAAATTTTAAAATTTCAGAAGATATCTTCTCAATTTTTGGAAGAGACGTGTCCATTTCGATTCTCACTATTTCTTCTGATGATTTAAACTCTAGTTCTGGCAGTTTACTCAACATACGTCTTAAAACCTCTCCTACACTTCTTTCAGGCAAGAAAAGTCCCGTAGAGGTTTTTTCAATATCAACTTTCCTGATCGTTAATGGTTGATATCTAATCAGAGTTACTAAGCTTTTGACATCTCTCTCTGGAAACGTAATTTCACTCATTATAACTTCAGAAGATATCTCCTTTGGGTCATAAAAAACTTGACTTACAAGCGATACTTCAATTTTCTTTACAGCCTCGTCGGGTTTTAATCCTTCAGTTTCTTTGATTTCCTCCGGCTTTTTAGTTCCAGATTTTTCTTCGTACTTTCCTTGGAGAGGAATTTTAATAACCACAACTGGTTCTCTTTGTATCATCTTTTTCTTTCTCTTTTTCTCTATTACTATTTCCTCTTTCACTCTCCCTCCCACCCTAATAGGCAACGCCAGTAAAATTCGTTCTGGGAAACGGGTCTAATATATGCTAATCCGAGGAACATTATAGGCGACAGGAAGGCTACAAATTCCGTATAATTTAGTTTTCTTTCCACTTTTGCTTCTAATTTAACATTTCCACCCTCTACTATACCTCTTCCTCCATAATAATCACGTGGATAGTACACTTTAAACTCTTCGGGAACTTTACATCTTCCCTCGGAATCAAGATAGTCGTCACTACTTCCATCCTTAATTCTCTTAATCACTTCGGCAAACTGGTCTATGACTATACTTTCTCTCAGTTTCCCAGCGTTTATCTTGACGAACTTTGCAAATTCATCTTCTATTTTGAAAAATTTTCTTAAATCATCTAACTGAAAGAGTGAATATACATCGAGTATAATCTCTCTCAAAAGGTATCCAACATGTCCCTTCACTAAACCTATAATTTCCCTTTCTCGTTTAATTTTCTCATCTGGAAGATCTGGTTCAAGTAATTTTCCTAAACGAATTCCGTATTTATTCAGAAGATTTTTAGTGCTTTCCTCAAAAAGTCTTGGATAGGCCTCTCTTACATAGAAACTCGGAATGGAATAAATTGAAGTAATGAAAAACGATACGGGATTATAAAGTGGTAATATTTTCTTTCCCGCATTTAAAATATCTTTTAGAGCTTCGACACCGAAAAGCGAATTGTCCATCTTGTACTCCTTTGCCTCTGGTTTCTCGATTATAGGTTTAAGGCTTTTGTAGACAGATTTTAGTTTTGAGGACATTTTTCTTAATCTTTCTACAACGAGGGTGTCTTCTATTCCACATCGGATACCTTCTGCAGCACTTTCAAGCGTTAAACCTTCTTTCAATCTTGAGACCACAACTGGGAGGTTTTCAACACCTACTCCAATGCATTCCTTGTAAAATCTTGCTAGTGCATTTTCGGAAAGTGGTTTAGATTCATCTCCAGTAAACCCACCAAAAAACATGTCTTTATAAATATTCGACTCTTTCATTAGTTCATCGACTGTTTTATCTGCAACCTGCTGTATTAATCGATCTCTGAGAATCAAAAAGCCTTCTACACAGCTATACAGCTCAGCTAAGTCAACACCAAAATATTTCTTCCATGTTTCATCTTCATAATACTTTATTAAGTCATCATACATTCTTATCTCACCCATCCTCCATATATCTCAAGTTTCATATGCATCTTAAAATTTTTATGCTATTTCTTTTATAAGTCGTAGACTTTCTTTCTTTAATATTAGAGTTTTAAGGTAGTTTGAAGATTAGGATTGTGTGAATTATTTTGTTTTTGTGGGTCAATGTTTCTCCTGTGTATTTGTTTGTTTCTATTTTGTAGTTTTCTCCTATTCCTATCTTTCTCGTTTTTTGAATTTTTATGTTGTGAATGTTTTCTTGGATTGTTTTTACGATTTTGTTTATTCGTTGGTTGTTTTGTGTTTTCTTTTGTTTAACGGTTTGTGCGTGGGCTATGTATCCGTCTAGTATTCTTTTGTATGTTTTTCTCCATGTTTCTGGGTTGTCGAAGAATTCTATTGTAGGGGGTTCTCCGTTTATTAGGAATATTGCTCCCTATTTGGTTTGGTTTTGTTTTTAGTAGTTTTCTTTTTATTTCTTTAATTTTTTCTTTTTGTTCTTCTAATTTTTTCCATATTGCTTCGTGTTTTTCTGTTTCTGCAAATTTTTCTGCTCTTAGTATTTCAAGGAAGTGGTATATGGTGTCCCAGAGTTGGTATTGATTTGTGGGGTGTGTTTTGTGTTTTTTGTTAAGATTATTTCTCTTCTTATTTCTGGTAAGGTGTATTTTATAGTGTTTTTCGAGTTTTGAACATATATTTTAGGATACGCTATTTTATTGAAATTTAGATTTTGTTTTGGACTGGACACGTACAATAGTTGGCAGAAGCGTATTGTTCGGTTTCTGAAAGTATATTTATGCGATTTTTTCTATTTCTACGCTTAGAAACTCTTTCTCCGAGCCGCTATTGACTTTTCTGGCTGTTATTTGAATGATTCTTGAGTAATATACTCCAGATGTACCTACTATTTCTCCACTTTCCCATCTTCTTCGATATCCTATAATTGGGCCTAAGCCGTCGAAAACTAAGTTTATAATCTTGTTTAGATATTTACCTACGTCTTCTCTAGGTATCTGAGGGTTTTCTCTTTGCCATCTGTCGCTTTTTAAATAACATGTTATTGTTACTTTGAAAGCGGATGGTTGACTGGCTTCTCCTACTTGTGACACTGCTTTTCTTGCTCTCTCTTCAACTAGTTTTGGGATTTCTTCGTTTCTTATATTGGTTATGTCGATTATAAAACTCCACTTCATACAATCACCTTTAATTTTATAACTATTTGTGACATATTAAGGCAAGTTTAGGTTTTTAGGATTTTAGATGAAACTTATCCTATGTTTAAGGATATTTTTGTGATTTTTGTAGTTAGGTTTTTGCTTATTTCTATCAGGTGTTTGTTTGGTATTGGTTGCCAGTTTTCTTCTTGTTTTGTTAGTTTTTCTGATGCTATGACTATTGCTTTTTCTCCTGTTGCCAGTTTGCTTTGAATTAGTAGTTTTGTTTCTTTTGATAGGTGGTTTAGTTCTAGATTTCTTGCTGGTCTTTTAAGGTAGTATAAGGTGTAGTAGTCTAATTTTTGGGAGGCGTATCTTAGCGCGTAGAGTTTTATGCCGTTTGATAGGATGAAGTTTAGCGATGTGAAATATGTTTTGCATGCTTCGTTTATGGCTGTTTTTATGCCTTTGATAGGGTCTTTTTGTTCTTCTATTTTTTGGAGTATGAGGTGGAAGAGTGCTTCGGAGTCTGTTTCGCCTTCAAGCGCCTTCAAATGTTTATTGTTAAGTTTTGATTTGATGTATTTTTTATTTACGGAGCCGTTGTGTGCAAATATCCATTTGTCGTATTTGAAGGGATGTGTGTTTTCATATTTTGGTTTGCCACATGTCGCGTATCTAACGTGAGCAATTATAATTTTGGAATGCACGTTTTCGACTATTTCTATGGACTTTTTACTGGAGTATAGTGGTAAGGGTTCTTTGTATATTTTTGCTGTTTTATTTTCATCGTACCAACCCATTCCCCAGCCATGAGGATTTGTTTCTGATAGTTTTTTGACCGATTCTTTGGCTTGGAAAAAGCTAAAGTATATGTTAACAGGTTTGTTTGCAATTAAGCCGAAGAGTCGGCACATTTATGTTACATCTCCAATATTTCGTTGAATAATTGTGATTTTATATCGTGTTTTTTACTAGTTTTTTGGTTTTTAAACCTTTTTGTTCATATGTTACATATGTACTATATGTACCATAAAAGCTTTTAAGTAAATATGGTGTATATATTTTATTTGAAGGTGATAGACGTGTGTAATATATGTAGTGAAATAGAGTATGTAGTTCGTGGTGATTTTATTGTTGAAATTAGGATTGGTGGATTAAAGATTCCTGCTCGGGTTCCTTTAGAGAAGAAGAAGGAAGTTGATAGGTATCTTGAGGCTTTGGTATCTCTAGGTGTATTTCAATTTGGTGAGGGGCGGAGTGTTTTTGAAGATTTTGTGAAGGGTCTTACGGAGTTTCAGAGGAAGTTGTTGAGGGCTATAGATGTGGAGAGCTGGGTGTATAAGGAAGATTTGGATGAGGCTGTTGGAACTAAGGGTGTGGAAACTGCAGGTGTGCTTGCGGGTTTAACTAGGAAAGCGAGGAGTTTCGGACTTATTGGTGAAAAAGAGGAGGCTGTGATTGGTGAATATGATAATGAAAAGAAGTCGATGAAGTATAGGCTTAACCCTAAACTTAAACTTGTCAAAGATTTGATTTAGTGGCAAGGAGGGTGAGCGATGAGCATTAATTTTTTTTCCGAAGCCCAAAGATAAGGCTGTAAAAATTAAGAGGATACTTGAGGACTTTAACCTTTTGAAGAGTTTGTTGTCGATGAAGATGAGGTTTAAAAACTTGTGAGTTTGCGCCTTTAATTGCAACTATTTGCGATGAAAAAGTTGGTGCTAAAGTTGCTTGAAATTTTCCTTCTTGGCTTTCAAGGAAGTTGAATACAGATTTAACGTTGGAAAATCTTATTGGTTTGAGTTTTGAGTCGCCGTTAAGAGAATATTTGGAGGATAGGTGGCCTAAGGGGATGAGTATAAAGGATAGAGAGGAATATTTGGGGAGGGTATCTAGCTATATTAGGGGTGCGTTAAGATTTTTTGCTCGGTTAGGTGTTACGCCTGTCGGTATGTTTGATAATCGTGAGTATTCTTCTTTTGAAGTTTATTTTATGCTTAGAGGAATACCTAGTATTGGTCCTAAAATTTCTATTCTATCTTTCTTAGACATAGCATTACCCAGCAATAAATACATACATAGACTTGTATTTAATAGAAGTACAAAACTTTTACAGACTAAATTTATTTTCAAATTTGCTCTTCAATTCTTAACCTTTGTTTCTTTGTTTTAACTTTTCATGTTTACTTCAAAGGGTTTTGCATGGTAGCGCGTTAATGAGTATGATTTTAGTGGCAAGAAAAACCAGGGGAGTTGACAAGTAATTTTTATTTATTAAAAATTAAATAATTAAACATCACATTCTGGACGGATTGAAATGAACTTTAGTAAATTTGAAGATATTTGGAAGCCAGTAATTGAGAAGAGGTGGGAAAAGATGTCGGAAAATATCTACTGCATTTGGCTGGTAACTTGGGCTGATCATCACGTGATTAACGATTATGTAGATGTTCTTTCGAAGCTGGGCATTTCTAGGTTTAACGTGATAAATTCGAAAGATGAACATTACTGGATGTTTATTGTCAGGTGTGACGAGAGAAAGTTTGGTAAATTGCGCGAGTGGGCGGTTTCTAAACTTGGGTCTTCGGTATTAACTTTAGCGATGTTTCAAATAGATTCGACACACCGCTACTTCAACGGGGGATTGGGGCAACCGTTATATGCTCACCCAGAAGGTTAGGTCTAGAGGATATGACATATATGGACGTGGTAGAACCGTTAACTGTTTTTTAATTATTTCTTTTCTTCTTTCCCGAGCCGTCGAAATCGCTTCTTTGATAAATAGTGATGATGTTTCCTGTAAAATATCCTATTGTGATCAATTCTCCTCCAGATGGTTCTAATGATGTTGTCTCAATATTAAATATTGTTCTGACACAACTTACGGGGAAACATGTTCCCTTTTTATCATTCTGTAATCTCTGCTATTCTGTCCCTGTTCATAAATGGTAAATTCTTTGAAATAAGTATGAACTTTTCATTGGAGCGTCAAAAACTTCAAGTAGAAAGTTATTTTTTTAGTTTTATTGTATTATTTGGGGGAGGTGCAGATGGTATCGCATAAGTTTCATTTTCGAGAAATTGATTGGGTTGTATATTTTCCGAGTACTGGAAATGAAGGTAGGCCTTATCCAAAATATGGAGTAGCGTATAGGGATAGAAGTAGAGGTGTAACTCAGCCGGGAGTTCGAATAAACTTGGAGGATGTTATGAAAAAGCCGGAGATTCAAGAAAATTATCCTCACACAGTGGGTTATTTTCTTTATTCTTCTGGAAGGGGAGAAAACTGGACTTCAAAATATCTAAAGATAAGAAAAGTTGCTAACATAAATGAATTCTTTAATTTTCTCAGAGAGTTAAAAA
>JAGGXT010000158.1 GCA_021162905.1 Candidatus Odinarchaeota archaeon
ATAGTAGATAGTGCATACGACCTTTTTCTCCTTCTTTAACAAAAAGATGTTCTGAGGGAAGAGCTATGGAGCAAGAAAGTATTTTAGTGGCAGCACTCATACTTATTGCAGGATTTATTTCAATAGAGATCGGGATATCCACTGCTATATTGGAGATAATGGCAGGGGTTATCAGCGCGAATTTCTTAGGTCTTCACAGTATTTATTGGATAGATTATTTGGCCGATTTTGGACTTCTTGGACTTATGTTTTTTGCTGGTTTTGAAACAGATCCGAAATTATTGAAGAAGAACTTATACAAAAATTTGACTTTAGGCATTACATCGTATATAGTTCCGTTTGTTATAGTCTTTACTATTGCAATTGCAATTTTCAATTTAGGAACAGAGGCTGCAATTTTATTGGGGATATCTCTATCGACAACGTCACTAGCTTTGGTTTATGCCGTACTTAGAGAAAGAAATATGTCATCTACCGCGACTGGACAAATAATATTAGGAGGAGCTATGATAGCTGATGTATTAAGTATGCTTTCTCTTACGCTTTTAGTTGGCGATTATGGAATTTATACAGTGATATACACGATACTTCTTTTTGCATTTCTTTATCTATCCCCAAAAATAGGGAGATTTATATTTCAGAGGTATAAAGGGCATACTGCTGAAATAGAGATAAAGTTCATACTACTTCTTTTATTAACAATGCCTTTTTTTTCAGAAAGAGTTGGTATAAGTGAAGCGGTATTTGCATTTTTACTTGGAATCCTATTCTCTGAGATGATAGAGGAAGACGAGTTAGTTGAAGAAAAGCTTAAAGGATTAGTTTTTGGATTCTTAGCTCCTGCATTTTTCTTTAAAGCTGGGTTGTTGATGAATTTGACTCATTTAACAAACATCAATGTATTGTATCTTGTTACATTATTTGGTACTGTAGCATTTCTGGGAAAATACCTAGGAGTCTATATAGTATCTAAAAAAATAATAGAGGAAAAAACAGTAAGTGCTGTAGGACTCTTTTTCAACTTCAGATTAACATTTGGAATTGTTGCAGCCCTATTTGGGCTTGAAAATGGATATATCACAGCAGAAATGTATGCGGCAGTTTTAACAATAATCTTATTAACGTCGGCTATATCATCAATTGCACTTAAAGCGATTCCACATGAGTTGTAGAATATATTAAAAAAGGTTATTTGCTATTTTTTTCTTCTTTTATGTCAAGGACTTCTCGTTTAGCAAGCAAAGGCTTAAGTTCACGTATTGCTTTATTAAGAGAATTAATAAGCTCTATTAACTTGTTTATTCGTTCACTAATCATCTCTTCTACATTTATGAGAATTGAAATTTTATTTTCAAATTCTTTTAACTCTTGAGTACGAAGTACTTCGGAGACTTCCACACTTTTAGTTTGCAATCCCTCGTATTGAAACTCTTTAAATATATTAAGCTTTGAAAATAGCTCTCTAACGTCGATGTTTGTTTCCAATCCTACAAGAAAATCATCGTAATTGAAAAAAATAAAGCGACGATTATCATCTGTAGATAATACTATTAAATACTTAGATATCTCATTTTTTAGGTTTAATTTCTCATCTTTGCTTCGCCAATATATTGCCCTTGCAAAGAAGTGTGGTATTTTCGTCAAAATCGATTGAACTATTTTGTCAGAGTTTAGTTTTTCTTTAATCCCAGTAGTAATAACGGGTGTAAATCCGTTCTTTTCATCCTCATATTTAAAAATAATATAGAATGAGATTAGGTTGCTATGGTATAGTTTCTCAAGTAATAGTCCAATCTGCTGATTTATCACACGGCTCACCTAGGTGGTTTTAGGACTACTATCTTCCCTTCCGGTAGAGGCTTTATTACCTCATAAATATTGCTATCTACTTTTTCGATATCTGAAAAGTGCTTGAGGAAGCTATCAACACCAGATATTGGCAGGCGTGAACCAGGAACCTTATAATGCATAGGAATTGTAACCTTGGGAGTTACTTTTTTTACCAAAGTTGCTGCTTCACTACCACCCAGTGTGAATGTACCGCCCACAGGGACAAGAAATATATCAACATTTTTCATCCAGTTAATTTTATCTTCATCAGGAATTCGACCAAGATCACCAACATGCACTATTGTTGTGTCCTCGATTGTCAACTTATATATGCGAACTCTTCCTCTCTGACGCCCCATCTGTGGATCATGATAGTCCTCAACTGTAGAAATTTTTACTCCCTTAATCTCTTTTTCAACTATCGAATCTATGACTATAGAATCTGGTTTTTTAACAACATTAACAGCATTATGATCGAAGTGGTCGTGTGTTACTAATATTATATCCCCTTTTGCCTTTGGTGGAGGCATCCCTATAGATGATCCGTCATGAGGATCTATCACTATATTTACATTTTTACCAACTATTTCAAAACATGCATGACCATGCCAGATGATTCTTACCATACGAACCAACTCCGAATAATATTTATCATCTGGAGAGAATTAAATTTTAGTATTTCGGTGGAAATGACTTTTATGCTAAATTCTACTTATCCGATAAAACTGTTCTTAAGGTATTGGATTTTGAGTTACCCAAAGGAAAATATCCCAAAAATTTTTAAAGGAAAAATTAAAAAGAGACATGAAAATAGTCAAAGGCAGCTATGGGTACCAGTTATTTTGTTTTTCACCAAACCCATATAATTTCTTCCATTTAATTTGAAAGAACAGGAGTGGTGAGCTTGTCGCAGCTAGAGATCTCTTTGAACAATATGCGTGCAGAGCTTAATCAGGTGCGACGTCAATTCGTTTCTCTTCGAGATGAATTATTAAAGTTAAGGAAAGCAATGGATGAGTATAAACAAAAGCGTGACGAGTATAACATGAAAGTAAAGGAGCTAGCAGAGCAACTAAAGGAACTAAAAAAGAGCAGAGACGAAAACAATAGCAAGGTTGCATTTTATAAGGAGATAAGGCAGACTTTAAGAAAAAAAAGAAAAGAGCTTCTAGAGGAATATAGAGCCCTCAAGGAAAATGTTAGAAAACCCAAAACTAGTTCTTGGAAAATACGTCAATTAATAGACAAACTTGAATGGCGCCTTCAAACAGTTCCCATGACCATTGAGCAAGAGAATGCAATAGTCTCTAGGATTAGAGAGCTTGAAGAAAAGTTAGACGAAATAAAAGAACAAGAAGAAAAGTATAAACGATTAAAAGAACTAAGAAAGGAAATTAGCAAGCTAACTGAGGAAATAAAGAAATATCACGAATTAGTTGTTCAGCATGCCAAACAGAGTCAAGAAATACATCAAAAGATGATTCAACTAAGAGAAGAGATAAACAAGTACCGACAAGAAGCTGATAAATATCATGTAAACTATACAAGATTGAAAGAGGAAGTAAATTCAAAGTTGGAGGAACTTACTAAATTAGAGCAAAAAAGAAGAGAACTTTACTCTAAGATTAAGGAGATATCCATTCGAGTAGCAGCAGAAAAAGCGGCACAAAAGATAAGGAGAGAGAAGGAGCTGATCGAAGAAAAGGCAAAAATAGCAATGGACAAATTACAACGCGGAGAGCAATTGACCTTTGAAGAATTTGTTATTCTGCAGAGGTATAAAGAGCTAGAGAGTCAATTAGAGGAGACTGTGCCTAAAGCATAATTACCGACTCAAATATTATTCTTTTTTATATATTTTTGCAAATAATGACTTTAAAGTAGGATTAAGATGAGGCTTGATGAATTACTAGTTGAGTTGGGATATTTTTCATCTCGAACAAAGGCTAAACGTGCTATTCTAAGTGGACATATTATAGTCAATGATAAAGTAATCATGAAACCTTCTTTTAGGATGACGGGAAATGAAAAAATAGTTGTTCTTTCTTATGAACATGAAAAACCTTTGGGATATATCAAATTGAAATTTTTGGAAGAACAATATGGATCACCTATAATAGAGCCGGGAGATATCATTCTTGACATAGGGTCAAGTGCTGGAGGATTTATATTATATGCTTTAGAAAAACAAGCTTCTAAGGTGTTCGGTATAGAGATATCAGAGATGTTTAGACCTATGCTAGAGAGCATAGAGAAAAAATATACAGGCAGAGTAAGAATTATTTTTAACGATATTATTAAAGTTAGTTTTAATGATATAGGAGTTAAAGTAGATAAAATCCTATGTGACATAACTGCAGAACATACTTTTATATTAAAAGTAATAAAACACGTCCTACCTATACTCAAGGAAAATGGAATTATTCTATTTTCCATTAAAGTCGGAGCAACAAAGAAAAAGGAAATCCCTAATGAAATTGAGAAAATCGAATTAAAGATTTATGCAATGGGGTTAAAAGTTCTTGCAAGGCTAAAAAGTCTTCCAAGAAAGAAAGAGATTTTTTATATATGTTCTAAGGTTCGAGAATAAAAACTAAATAATAAATAATAATTGTTAAGGCTATTCAATTGGGTTGCACAACAGAGTTTCGGTGTACTCAACACCATTTATTTTTCTTATTGCAATAACTGCTTTCTCTATATCTTTTATAGATTCAGCTTCAATCTTAGCTATAATGTCCCAACTTCCGTAAGTTGTGTAGACCTCCTTTATTCCCTCAATATCTTTCATCTTTCTACTGATATCATATTCCAAACCAACAGAAACAACAACTAAAACAAAAGCCATTGTTTTTTCAGCCATATCAACCACCCATTAGGTCAAATTGCTATTCTCATTTATATGATGTTTCTATTAATAAAGATTTAGTTAAAAGGAACAAAATATTAAAACGATTACTTTATAAATAATATATTCTATTTGATGATATCAAATCACAGGGGTTAAAGCAGAATGCCGGTTGTTGGCTTGTTTTTTGATAAATTAGAAGCAGAAAGAAATCTTGGAGTAAATGAGATACCACCTCCAATAAAGGGAATACAATATAATAATCGAATTAGAAATGTTGAAGAAATAAACATAACGCAAATGAATATCCAAGTATCAGCCTTTGTAATAAGTTTTGAATTTTCGGTCATTTATAACCCACCGATAGCAAACATCAGAATAAATGGTAAAATACTATATTTACCTACTAATAAAAATGAACACGAAGACATTAAGAAAAATTGGAAGAGACAAAGAAGACTGCCAGAGAACGTTGCAAAACAGATAATTGGCGTAACAATAACTAGGGGTATTCAGAAGGCTACTGTGCTTTCAGATCATATAGGAGTCCCTCCTCCAGTACCACCTCCGCCAATAGGTAAACCTAGGGTGGAGAAAGGGGAAAGAAAGAAGGGTGTCGAGGGAATGTATGTTTGATAAATTTTAATTTTCAAAAGGCATCATGAATTACTTTTGTGAGTTCTAATGAAAAACTAATGAATTCTGGAAGAAGAGAGTATCCCTCAAATTCAAGCGGTAGATATTCACTTATAATGATAAATAAGTACTTCTTCGCTCTCTTCTTCGTCATAATAATGTATACATGACCATCTAACGAGAACATCTCGGCATACTGATTTAGAAGTTTAAGAGTGTTAGTTTCATTTAATTCGGCTAAGTCGGTCTCTTCGTTATTAATAAAAAGTATCCACTTATGTTCATCATATATTAACTTAATTTCGTACTTTATATCAAATTCTAACTCTTTTTCAACAACTAATAATTTTCCTTGATAACCTAAAAAGTCTTGAATGCAGTATATTCTTATTTTTTTATCTTTTCCCATAGTGTAAGTTTCTCCTCTCGGACCAAAAACTACATACTGAGGGAATGATGAGGAGAGTAAAATTATCTCCTTTTCTGTAGGAAGCCTCTCAATTTCTATACTGTGGTTCATATTTTTCTCAAAAACGCTCTTCTCGATATCTATTAGTAAAAGTACATCATCTGCTAATTTTTCTCTTTCTAATGCCTTTTTAACCTGCAGATTATGAAGTATTCCCAAGACTATATTAA
>JAGGXT010000287.1 GCA_021162905.1 Candidatus Odinarchaeota archaeon
ATTAAATATTTCTTACTAACTATGTAATTCTAAAACGTGGTTTCTAATAATAATCTATGGGGTAACGAAAATGAAGAAATATATAAGCTCCATTTTGATTGCTATTTTACTATTAAGTTTGCTATCCCCATTAATTGCCATGTATAAAATGCCAATAACTGCAAGTATTACAACAACACAGCCTGAAATAACATTTCACAAACGTGTTGTATCAAAAGAGGTGGGCTCTCTAGGCGACTCTCAAAGGCCAATTGTTGTATTTGACGAAGGGCATAATCAGTACTATGATCATATGCGACTTTATGACTTTCTACAAATTGTAAGTGAGCGAGCGGATGTTGTTATAAACACCGACAATATAACAATAGATGATCTTGAAAATGCATCCGTTCTTATAATTCCTAACCCAGGCAAAGATTTTTATGATGAGGAAATTGACGCCATAAAAGACTTTATTAGAAATGGAGGTTCATTGCTTATAATGGGTGACTGGTATAATTACTATTCAGTAAACCTTACAAAGATAACTGGTGAGTTCGGAATAATCTTCTATGATTCTGAAATAATGGACGAAGATGATCATAGATATGTCAATGCTTATGAGCCAATAATTCATGTATTCAATAACGAAACTCCAGATGCCGTATTTATGACAGAGGGTGTGTCTGAAGTTGTATTTAATGGTGGAACACTTAATGTGACTGGTAGGGCTTTTGCTGTTGGTCTTGGTGACAGTGATCCTGTTCCAAATAACACATATGCCGTTGATGAGGCAGGTAATATCATTGCAAATGCAAGTAATGTAATACCATTTGCAGCTGTAGATCTTCTAGATGGTGGACGCATCTTTGCATCTGGATCTTCTAAGGTCTTCGCAAATGATACTGCAAAATGGTATAGAGACTACATTCATATGTATGACAACGAAAAATTTGCTAGAAATGTTGTTGACTGGCTTTTCGAAGAATTTGTAACTATAGTCTTTGATGAGAGCCATGATCAATACTTCACGAGTAGCATATGCTCCCAATTTATAGATATGTTAAAAGCCCATAAAGAGAATGTCATTATTAACAAGAACCCAATATCAAAATCACTCCTAGCTGCTGCAGACGTTCTAATAATATTCTCAATAAATACTCACCTGACACAAGATGAGATTGATGCCATAAAGGATTTCATAGAGAATAAGAGCGGTGCTGTATTGTTTGCAGCCAACAGGGAGTACTACTGGGGTAATAATAGTGATTACAATGAAATAACCGCAGAGTACGGAATAACATTCTTGAAGTCAACAATATATGATGAAAACAATAATACTGGTAAATCAAGATACCCATACTTAAGAGTATTTGCAAACAATACTTTAGCGGATCTACTTTCAGAGAATGTATCTGTGGTTCAATATGAAGGTGGTGCTCTTGATGTTGATGAAGCAAAGGGTGCAGTGAAGATACTCCTTGGAGACGAGGATCCAGTTCCAAACAACACCTATGCTATGCAGGCTGATACTATAATTGCTAATGGTTCTGATGTCATTGCTGCTGCTGCTGTTGACCTTGAAGATGGTGGAAGAATATTCGCTATAGGATCTAGTAGCGTATTTAGAGATAGTTATGACTACTTTGCAACAAATAAAGAATTCATTGAGAATGTAATGGGTTGGCTTGAAGGAGAACTGATAAGAAAGTCTGCAGTATTGTATATGGACGTTTCTGCGCCATCAGAATTACCTATGAGAAATAATGGAACTTTAACAGTGGTTGTCAGCAACTTTGGCGGTGTAAATGCAACAAATGTTAACTTAACGATAACCTTCCCCGCAGAGATAAATACATACAACCTGACAGAATATACTATCGGTGACCTTGCACCAGGAGATTCAAGAGAATATGTTTTAATATTTAATAGTAGCGTACCAGGAACATATTCAATCATAGTTAAAGTTAATAGCACACTAGGTGGTAATATTACAAAGACTATTGAAGTTAAGATAACTCCAGATCTAACACTTGAATTACATGCAGAACCGTCAGTTGTGCTCCTTACTGTATCCAATGAGTTTAATATAACTGCTGAAATCACTAATATAGCGGATCTACCAGTACACGATATAGTAGCTAAAATAACACCCCCTGCAGAAAATGTTTCCACCACAGACAATCTAACAGCTGCTGTTGGTGATTTGAATCCATCTCAATCTGCGACTGTTAAATGGAAATTCACAGTTTCTGCGGCGGGAGATTACACATTCACAGTAAATGTTACCTCAGACGATGGAGGTTCTGTTGAAGATACAATCACCGTTAAAGTTCTAGTACAGAAAGCAATAATTGTTGATTATGCGCATGGTCAATACTTTGATCCAGATAAGTTATCTGATTTCATCGATTTACTAGAAGAATATGGAAATGTCATTATCAACAAAGAGCCTATTACAAGTGATCTATTAGCGGCTGCCGAGATTTATATATTACCAAACCCTGAAGATGCTGTAACAGATACTGAAGCCGCAGCATTGAAAGATTTTGTTAATAATGGTGGTAAACTATTACTTGCTGGAAACTGGTATAACTACTTCTATCCTGAATACATGAATAAAATAACTGAAGATTGGGGTATCTACTGGTACGATGCAGACATAGAAGACCCAACAAATAACATTGATGGTAATGCATACTGGCCAAAACTATATGAATGGGCAGACAACGATGTGGCTAATAGATTAAAGATTGGTGTTACTGAAGTATGGTACGATGGTACTGGTCTTAAACTTAGTGGCAATGCAATTCCAGTCCTATTAGGAGACGAAGATGCATTTGTTAGACTTGATAATGGAACTATTATTACATGGGATAACGGCTCCATTATAGGCGTTGCTGCATACGAGAATACTAATGGCGGTAAAGTAATTGCATATGGTAGCACCTATATACTTCGAAGTGATGGAAACTATGCTACTTGGTGGGAGAATAATCAAGTATTCGTAAGAAACACGATTGAATGGTTACTAGGAATTGCTCCAACGCCTCATCTAACTGCTAGTTTCATATTACCAGGTACTGTTACTGAGGGCGCTGAGTTCACTGTGAGTGTAAAAGTTACAAACGATGGTTCATTAAAGGCAGAGAATGTATCAGTCAAGATAGAGGTTCCAGAAGGTCTAACTTTGGTTAACGAATCCGATACAGCTATACTTGGTGATATTGAACCAGGTGAGTCAGTAATAGCTAACTGGACTGTCAAGGCTGATGAAGCAGGGACTTATACATTCAATGCTACAATCTCTGCAAGTAATTATGAGACATTTAGCATCCAGAGTGCAACATTAACTGTTGAGGCAGCAGCTCCTGGAGTTGATTGGACACTTATAGGCATAGCTGCAGGTGTTGTCATTGTAATAGTAATTGTCGTAGTGGTAATAGTGAAAAAACGCTCTTAATTTTTTTCTTTTTTATAGATAAAATTAACATAATGCTTTTTAATTTTGTATTTCTAAAATTAAATAGGGATTGTTATGCAAGATGAGTACTCCTTATTTTTGAAAAAACTTCGGCAGATAGATAAAGATTCAGACATAGAAATTCCTGAAAAAGTTTTCTTAGTCAAAAAAGTTATAATGTTAAAGAATCTATGCGACGAACTTCCATCAAAACAAAATCTCACTAGTAAGGAGTATGATGAGTATTTAGAAATCACACGCCATTTGACAAGAATAGTTAAATCGTTTTTAAAGGATATAGAAGGGCGAAGAATCGGTATTGAAGAAATTAAAAATAAGTATCCATATTTTGCTGGCTTAAAAAAGGCAAGAGAATTTATTAGATATTATCTTTGGCAATTAAAACCAATAAGTTTGGATAGAGAGAGACGAAAGCACTTAATGACTATTCGAAGAAAAAAAGAGCGGATATATAAGAGAATAATGAAAAGAATGTCTTGATTCTTCAATTCGTGGTATATTAACTGTTTTCTTTAAAAATAAAAGGTTCTCTTTTAGTTTTTTCTATTTTTATTCACTTTTATATTTTTTAAAAC
>JAGGXT010000318.1 GCA_021162905.1 Candidatus Odinarchaeota archaeon
TTTTAGAATAGAGGCAGTTAAAATTTAATTTTTTTGACTAATTCTAATTATAATTATTTTTAAATAGTATCTGAAAGACTATTATTTTGGTGTTTTTTATGCACTCCGCGGAATTTACTTTAGAGGCAGTAACTCCGATATTTATGTATGGTGCTGATACTAATGTTCCAGAGATTAGAGCTTCTGCAATAAAAGGTCTACTTAGGTGGTGGTTTAGGGCAATTCTTGGCGGTGTTAAATTTTCACAGGGTATCTATAAAGGGAATGTGTTGCTAGAAAAGGTCAAAGAAGAAGAAAAGATTTGGGGAACTACTAATGAGAAAAGTAAAGTTATAGTAAAGGTTTTTCCGATTAAACTATATAAAAAGCCATTTCCTATACTATTAAAAGGGGAGAGACTAAGGGAAAGAGGGAAAGGTATTAAATATCTTGGATTTGGTGTATCTAATAAGGTATGCATAACATATGGAAGTAAAATTAAAATTACAATTGCTTTTAGATCACGAGTTTCAAGGATGGAGGAAAATAAAGTATTAGCAAGCTTATGGTTGTTGTTAAACCTTGGTAATATTGGGAGCAGATGCAGAAGAGGGTTTGGAAGTTTACGAGTTGAGAAGGATATCACGATAGATGAAATAGAGTTTCGTAGTCCAGCAAATGTAAACGATTTAGAAAAATATCTTAAAGCTGGGATTCAGAAGTGTTTAGATTTGTTTGGTTGGAAAGGAGTCTCGGTGGAAACTCAGTCTTTACCCGAATTTTCAATGATAGTTCCTAACTTTTGGAAGATGAAAATTTTAGATGATATATACAGTTCACCACTTGAAGCAATTAACGAATTAGGGATAAAAATACGAGAATATAGAGAGGACCGAGATAATCCATCTGCGAGACATACCCGAGCTACAAAAACTGGTAAGCGTTTCGCATATTGGGTTACGAAGGATTATAATGCAGTAAAAAGTATTTACTCATCTCAAATGCAATCCTCTACGCCCCAAGGATCCATATTTGGTTTACCACATCAATTTCAATTCCAGTCGATTAATAAAAAAGCTATAGTTACGGGTCTTACCAAAGAGAGGAGAGCATCTCCCTTATTTATAAAGATTTGGAAATTGGCTGAGAGAGAATATGTAGTTGGGCTGCAACTGTTTCTTTCTAAATTTGTTCCAACAGATAAATTACAAATTTCCGATTTAAGAAACCCGAAGATAGGAAGCGTAGTAAATGCACCGTCCTATAATTTTCTTATAGGTTTTTTGAATAGATTGCGAGGAAGGTGGTTAACCTTATGAGTGCTTTTTGGCGAGATAAAATTAAAGCATTTCTTCATGATCCTCCTGATAAAGCACTATATTTAGTTAGGTCGGATGAGGATAAGCTTGGGCATGAAGATAGACGTGACAAAATACTGCAAGTTTTAAATTTAAAATATGATATACCTAGCGAGTTTGATTATGTTTCATCATCACTTCAAAGAATAAGTGTAAAAACCGTAGACGAAGCATGGATAGATTTTACTAGAACTGAAAGAGAAAAGAGGCCCTATTTTATTCACACAATATCTGCTGTTACGAAAAATTATAAAGAAATTAATGATACCATCGTTGGTGTATATAAATCCAAGTTAAAGCTGCTGTTAAAAGATGTTATAGATAGTGAGCTAACTGCAATCTCAAAAATAAAGAAACTTGCTGAAGAATATTCGCAATCTGAAAATCAATATTACAAACAACTTTATTTGTACATATGGCGTTTTTTCAAAGATTTTTTATTTGATGAGTTAAAAAAGAAGGGAATGTCTCAAGAACTTGCAGCTGAATTAGTTAATCTACCTGCTGATACAAGAACTCCAGATCACATAATATGGGACCATATGGATATAGCCTCTGCAGTGTATGGTGCACTGAAAGAGAAATACCCTATTTTACTTCTATTTAAGATTTCTCCAGTTCAGTCATTTATTCGAGCTGCACGGAAGGAGAAAGACTTATGGGCTGGTAGTCATCTGTTAAGCTTTCTAACATTTAAGGCCATGAAGGTAATCATTGATAAATATGGTCCTGATTCCATTATATATCCTCATCTTAGAGGGCTTCCATTTATGGACATTTCTTACTTTAGTCATGCTACTAAGCAAATTGGTTATTATAAGAAAATTATTAAAGAGATTCAAATTGCAAGTATTCCTAATAGATTTCTAGCACTAATAGGAGTTCAATCGCCAGAGACAATAAATGGTATCGAAGAAGAGATAAAGGAAAATGTAATTGCCTTTTTGAGAGAATTAGGGGAATTCACGTTTAAACAATTTATTCAATTAATTCCTGAAAATTATAAAAAAGATGAAAATTATTATCTTAAAAAATATCTTCCAGTAATAGAAAATTATTTTTCTATTACAGTTGCTGTATTACCTTTTCCGAGTTTGAGTACAAGCAATTATGAGGAAATAAAACAGTATGTTTTATCAATGGATATTCCAAAAACTTTGAAAGATAAATACATTGAATGGATTGAAGTATTGAGTAAGATAAGTGAGTATCCTGCTAGGTACCTTGATCTTTATGGCCTTATTTTTGAAATATTAACTGCCGTGTTAGCTGCAAAATCCATTAAATTGTCAAAGGGTAGGCAAGAATCTGGTTTTAAGTGTACTGTCTGCGGCGAGCTTGTTGCTATATATGGTGAAGAAAATTATAGTGCATTTTCTTCATTTTGGAGGGATATTGCAAGTAAAAGTAAAGAACTTGGTCGTTTTAAGTTGAATGAAAAATTATGTCCTATATGCCTAGTTAAAAGATATTATGCTGATTTATTGGAAAAACAAGTAGTTAGGGATAAAGAATTGAAAGTTGGTTTTGAGAGCGTTGCTAAAATGGCATTATCAAAGAAGGCTGATAAAATAGGAAAAATATATTATATCGCTTTTGAACAATCCAGCAAATTTGATGATTTCTTTGAGATTTTTAGAGATTTGATGATTAGTGTATCAAAAGAGAATTTTGATAATGTAATACCCCTTCTCGAGTCTGCTCGCATGGAGGATGAGAGATCTAGGAATCATGAGTGGTACTATATCGAAAAATATGATATTTCCCGATTTATGAGTGATTTAAATATTACAAAACCTCTTAGCAAGGACATAAAGAAGAAATTAGATAAGATTAAAGAAATAATAAGGGAAATACACAGTGAAATAACAAGTGACTCAGATCAGCCAAAATACTACGCAATTCTTGTTATTGATGGAGACAACATGGGCAAAATGCTTGTGGGAGATTCTTCGGAAATTAAAAATTATACTTCCTATTTACATCATCAAATAGCTAATAGACTACCAGATAACGTAAGAAAAGATATTAAAAGAAAGTTAACTCCATCAATTCACATGGCAATTAGCCGAGCTCTTATGCACTTTTCAACAAAAATAGTTCCGACGATAGTAGAAGATAAATACAATGGCGAATTAATATACTCTGGAGGAGATGATATTTTAGCACTTCTACCTATGGATACTGCTATTAAGTGTGCTTACGAAATTCAAAAAGAATTCAACAAAAACTACGATAATTGGGATTTGCTTCCAGCGAAGACCATGAGCGGTGGAATTCTTATCGTACATTATTTACATCCTCTTCAAGATGCACTAGAAAGAGCTAGATATCTTGAAGAAAAAGCAAAAAAGAGTGGAAGGAATGCGTTTTTCATAGGTTTCTTGAAAAGAAGTGGTGCATTTAAAATTGCTGGAGCCTCATGGGATATTTTGGGTGAAGGTAGCTTATCTGAAATTGTAAAATATCTAAAGAGTGATAAATCCCCAAGAATCTCCAAGAGAATGATTTATGATGTTCTTCAAACAGCAGAAGCTCTTAAGAATTTGAATGAAATAGAAGCCTATCTAAAATATGAGCTATCAAGACACTTGCTTTATGATAAGGATAAGAAAAAGAAGAAAGTTGAGAATCTCGCCACTGAAATTGTAAAACTGATTAAATATATTAGAGATGAAAAAGATCAATGCCAAGGAGAAGAAGATAGTGAGGTTTGTGCGAGAAAATTAAAGTCGTTATTTACATTATTTGAAATTCTTGTCGATTCTGATAGCGATCTGGAGGCATAATTATGAAAATGGTATTATATCCATATGATGTTTTAATGTTTAGAGATTTCAGATCTTTTACTGCGGGAGAAGATGTGATAGCCAAATCAATTTTACCTATGCCTCATACATTAGCAGGTGCTATAAGGACAAAACTTTACTTAGACTATGGTAAAGAAGTGTATGAGCTAATTGGATATAAGCGTACTGAACCGAATTTTATGATATATGGAACTTTTCTAAGTATTAATGGTGATGAAATTTTTGCTTTTCCTGCTGATATCGTTGGGTCTAAAGATGCTGAAAATTCAAAAAGTAAGTTATTTTATATATATCCTCACAAGCTGTATGGTTCTGAAGAATACTTATTCTTTGCAGGAAAGTATATTCATTATGAACTTGTTTATGATTATTTTCTTACTAAAGAAGGCTTAATTAAGTATCTATTAGGTGAGTTAAGCGAAACTGATTTAAAGTCTAAAGAGGTAGCAGAAAAATATATTATCCCGTCTAATAAAGTATATAGGAAAGAAGAACGTGTTGGAATAGCTCTTGATGAAAATAAGGTTACCAAATATGGATTCTTCTACATTTCGCAATTTCTTAGATTCGAAGAGAATGTAGGCATTTCAATATGGCTTGATGACAGAGTTAAGAATTATCTTTCTCGAACTGGTTTTCTTAAAATTGGAGGAGAAGGAAGACTTGCTAGATATCAGCTTTTTGATGTCTCAGCTAAAGACGTTATTGCTGTAGATGTAAATGAACTGTTAGCGAAAATTGAGAAGAAAAAAAAGCTAAAAATATACCTTGCCACCCCCCTTGTCATACCCGATAGTGAAAATACCACAGAATATTTGCAAAAATCCTTAGAGAAGGCATTATATACAAAAATAAAGAATATCTATCCTCTTGTGGACAAACTGTTACCTGTTGGAGGGTGGGATCTTGCTAGAAATAAGCCGAAAGAAGTAACATATTCATTATCATCGGGTTCAATTATATTTGTGGAGTTTGATGGATCTATCAATATTAGTGAGTTTTTCTTTAAGATGGGTAATTTGCAGAAGTTAGGGTATGGATTATGTTTTATTGGAGTTTGGAGGTGATTATATATGGTAGAAGAAAATGAAAAAGAAAGTGAAAGGAAATTAGTTTTAGGGATATATGCATTATCGCCATTGCACCCTGGAAGTGGTACTTATATAAATAGCCCTGTAGACCTACCCATTCAAAGGGAGCGACATACAAACTTTCCAGTAATTTATGGTCAAGGTTTAAAAGGCGTTTTAAGAAATGCTTATAGACGACTTAAAAATGATATTGAAAAAGAAGAGATTATTTTTGGTCCTAGGCCAGAAAACTCTCGGGAGAAAAGCTTCTCAAGTGCTATAACCATATGTGATGCAAAAATACTTCTATTTCCGGTACGCAGCTTAAAAGGAGTTTTTGCATATGTAACATGCCCAAAAGTGATAGAAAGATTCTTTATAGATCTATATTATTCAGGTTTGATTAAAGAAGAGTTATCTAGCCTTCTTAAAAAAGTTCCAGTAATTAATGAGGATGAAATTATTATTGAAAGTGAGTCATCTCTATGTGTGAGTTCTACTGATGATAAGAGCAAAGAACAAGCGAAAGTAGTAGTTCTTGAAGATGTGGTATTGAAGGTTAAAGGGAATAATACTAAACTTCTAAATGACTTTATACCTTATGTTAGGAACTTGCTTCCAGCAGATATTATAGCTGACAAAAGATTTGCGGTTGTTTCCAACGATTTGTTTGAGCAATTTGTAACGATGGCAACTGAAATAAATGCAAGAATAAAAATAAATTATGATACTGGTGTTGTTGAAACTGGAGCTTTGTGGTACGAGGAGGATTTGCCATCCGATACATTACTCTACTCATTAATTATCATAGGGAGGCCCAAGAAAGAAAACGAAACTATAAAGACGGCAGAAGATATAGCAAATGAGCTAAAGAAAAACTTTAATGAGAAACTCGTACAGATTGGTGGAGATGAAACTGTTGGGAAAGGGCTCTGCGTTCTAAAGTTTTGGGAGGGTGAGAAAAAATGAGAACCTTAGAGCAAGAAAGAGCAAAATATGCATTTGATGTGGTTCATGAGGTGAAAGAAAAAAGTTCTAAAGTACAGGAGAGCTATAATAGCTATTCGAAAAAGGCAGCAGTCCTAATTTTGACTAATGGACTTGGGAATACTCTTGCCTATTATAAATCAAAATTCAAAGGAAAGAAGTTTGAGGAACTGGAGAAGGATGATGAAAAAGCATACTGCTTATTATACAAACATATTAACAATTGGTTATTGAGGAAAATTAATGTTGCAGATAATTGTGAAAAAGACGTTTTGGAATGGATAGTTAAGGATGCCACATCACTACAAGTATACCTACTAACTCGTGAAGCGGTTCTACTATTGAATTGGATTAAGCGGTTTGCAGATGCTGAACTGGAGCGTGAGGAGGAGAGAACCAGTGGATAATAATAGCAGATCAAATACCATTTTTATGCTCTCAAATGAACTTGCTATGATACTTAATAAAGTTAAACCAACAAATTTGAGCCTTTGGTTTTATAGGTTTGTAAAATTTAGAGAAGAAAGTGAAGGAGTTTATAAACCCTCATTGGAGAACTCAGTTGGCAATAGGCTTAATCTCTCCTCGGAAGCTTATCAACTTTATAGAAACTATATAAATCTGCTAAAAACTTTAAAACAGCCAACATTCTCTGCTAAGAATATTACTCGTCTTGTTGTAGGTTTAGGCCAAGCTAATGTTTTCGAAGTGTCCATAAAACTTCATAGGAACTACGGGTTTCCCTTCATCCCTGGATCGTCACTCAAAGGCATAGCTAAAAGTTATTCTTACATGTTATTTAACGAGGTGATAGATAAAAATCTTTCTAAAGAACTGAGAGATATTTTTGATGGGAAAAAAAGCTTAGATGAGACAAAAATAGATAAAAATGAGTATGTAACACTTAAGGATAAAACAAAAAGCGTAATTCTGTCATTAGAAGAAGCTCTTGAGATCTTTGGTACACAGACATTAGAAGGCGATATAATATTTTTTGATTCGTTCCCTGATCCAGATACTCTTAGCTTAGAATTTGACATTATGGCACCACACTATGGACCCTATTACGTAGGGGATGCGATTCCAGGAGACTGGCATGATCCGACAATAATAAAATTTTTAACCATCAGTAGAGGTGCTAAATTCTATTTCTGGTTATCTTCAAGAAATAATAATAGTAGCTTGTTGAAAAAAGCAGTTATACTTCTTAAGTGTTCACTATCACAACTAGGAGTAGGGGCGAAGACCGCTTTAGGCTACGGACTGTTTTATATAGACCAATAATAATTTTGTAGTACCTTTAATTTACATACATAATCGAATTCTCCTTAGTGTTTTTAGATTAATTGATATCAATTTTGGTGATGTTCAATGAAGGATAAATTGAATGAGAATGCTCTTAGTGTATTAAGGGCTTTTATTAAGGATAAAATAGTCAAGATAATCAGTGACGGAGATTTAGACGGAATATTTGCCACAGGTTTTCTAGTGATGTACTTTAGGAGTTCAGGTCTGGAGGTCGAATATTTCTATCCTGAGCCAGAGAAAATTAGGGGTTTAGTGATTCAAGATTCTATTCTCGTAGAGCTTCCATTGACTAAAGGACTGACATATAAAGGTAAAAACTTGCTTTTTGATCATCACAATGGTCCTGCTAGAGTAGAATTATTTAATGAAAGCAATGTGGTAAAACGTATTGTTTTTCCAGACTGTAGAAGTGTTGCACAGCTAGTACGCGAGGCTCTTGGAATTGGTGTTGATAACGAGCTTTTAGAAGCAGTAAATGATATAGATAGTGGCGTATACAGAACAAAAATTGCTAAGGATTTGCATAAGGCATATTTGCTTAACATTTCTAGTAAGGAAATGAGAGAGTTTCTTACAGAGGCTGTTGCTAATGAAGAATGGTCAAAGATTTCAAAGTGGGCTTCAGAGGAGAGTAAAAAGTGGAAATATGTAGAGGATAAGGTTAGTGATATCATTAAGAATGTTAATATTATAATACCTGGAGTTGCAGTTTTTACATATTATGAACAAAATGATATTGAAAGAGCTGCCAGAACCGAAGCCATACTAAAATTAGAAGATCAGTACGATATTGTTGTATCGATTGGATTAAATGACAAGCACCAAGCAATTTCGGCTAGAATAGCAACTAAAAGAGACATTGACTTATCCGGAGTCTATCAACAATTGAGGGGATTGGGATATACAGCTGGCGGACGAAAGAACGTTGGAGGTGTGCAATTTAATAATGAGAATCTCGATGATATTCTAAAGGTTCTTAAAAAGATAAGGTGGCCTATATCCAATTCTGACCCTTCTTTTGATGTTATTTACGCAGAACCCTCTCTTAATATATTCTATCCAGACACTTTCTACTTACTCCCAGATGCTATGCGTGAAATTGATTATATTGGTGTAATAAAAATTACAGATAGTAAGAATAATAACGATTATTTATTGTATACGCTTGAGGAAGTCTCTAAATCGGGTGAAGAGTCTAAAAATATAGTTGACTTGGTAACTGGTATGAGACCTATTTTTTGGTATAAAGGTCAGCAACGTAAATTGGATGGAATACCATGTCTCTCAAATCTTAAAATACTTTATAGTGAAACAAAAAA
>JAGGXT010000039.1 GCA_021162905.1 Candidatus Odinarchaeota archaeon
ATGTAATGATATTAAACTTCTAATGATATTGAAATTTTATCGCAACTATTATTTGCACAATATGCAAAATAAGAGATATGCCATATATACTTCCAAGTTATTTATCTTCGTCACTTGACTCTGCAAATTCTTTTATTACCTCAATAATTTTCTTAAAATCATCACCAGATAAATTACTTCCTGAAAGAAATACAGAAAGCTCTTGCGGAGTTTTGGGCATCACATTAACAATTTGATAAGCAGTTTCTTCATTTATTGAAAACTGATTTACAAGTATAGAAATCAGTTTTTGAGAGTTTTGGAGAGATAGCTTGGAAAATCTAGAAACATAATCAAGAGTTATTCTTTGAATATAATTTAATTCGCCTATTTCTGAGCGTTTTGTGAGAATTTCCTTTACTTCTGGATGTGTTAGTAGTTTTTTATCCAAAATTTTCCTAGGCATATTTACTCCCTCAACGGCTCTAAATGATCTTTTAAGGTAATTATTTGTTTTGTTTTATTAAAATCCTTAACTTCAACTATTATTGCTTTTCCTCGAAAACCTATAACACGACCTACCTTGCCATGGAATCTTTTGTGAGGCATTCCCTTATGAACACTAGGATCTATCTTTATAACTACCTTCTCTCCAAGTTTATATTCATATAATATTTTACCAAGAGGAGCTAGACCTCTTTTCCTAATAGGTTTCGTTAACAATTTCCTCGTTCTTGAACGATATCCCTTACTTTTTCTTACCATTTTATTCACCTTCTAGAATTATATCCAACACATCCAGTTCAATGCATCTTGCAGAGGCATTTAATATCTCAGAGACACTAGGAGTTGTTCGACCATGATCTCCATCAATTAACTCTTTTATATAAAGACCACCTTGAGCATCAATTTTCATTTCAAATGTATTTTCATTTATTAACTTTAAATCTACTTTATAAACTTTCTTATGTCTTAATTTATCGCTTCTTCTATGAAGAACTCGGGTTGGAGTTCTTTGAAATATAGTAGCTCCGCTTAAGGATTTTTCAATTTTTTCCAAGTCATTTTGAGTTACTTTTCTATCAACCTCTACTAGCGCTCTGTAAATTTTTCTTGTTTTTTGCCCTATCATTTTTATTTCACGCACTTTATCTTTATTTGTGTAGGATATTAGATTTACTTCGATATACCCCTTTGCAAAATTGTTAATTGCCTCATTTAACATCTCAAGTTGAACATTCCTTTTCTTAGGATTTTTAATTTCAATAACAAAGGGTCTTCCATGTCCTAACATAAGTGCGTCTATGTCTTCCCGTCCAGCTGCATGAAGAATTGCCTCTTTGGCTTGGAAGAAATTAAGAATTGGGGATGCTATTAACTCTTCAACGGATATGTTATATTTAGGCACATATGATTTATCTTTTCTCAACTTCCTACGGCCCCATTTAGATTGGGGTATACCCCTAACTAGTTTTCTATATTTACCATATATGAAAACAGATGATGACTGTATTTCAACAGAAGCTTCCTTAAAATTAAATAAAATTATAATATCAGGGTTATTGAACGAAACACACCTCCCTACAAGACGCTGAAGCTTCTTTCCTATAACCCTATTTAGCTCACGTTTAAGACTTTCGCTATATTCCAACTTAAACTCATTCTTGAGTTGATCTTCTCTAGCTAGATATTCTTTTGGAATCGAAGACCCAACCAGGAAAGTATCAAATTCATATTCAACAATTTTTCTTAATGCGAACTCAAGAAGATAGGATATTTTATTAAAAATGTTAGAGCATATATAACAAGTCTTCCTTTCAACATTAATACCATTTTTCTTTAAATATGATAAAGCTTGTGGATAATTGCTTTGAGCCAACGCTATGAAATCTCTTTTAAGATCCTCAGTTAACCCTAATTTTATAGCGGAATGATAAAGTGATAAAAAAATTAAAGTTTTTATTGTTTTTCCTCGTTGATCGTTTGGCAGTCCTTCGCCCAATAATGCAAAACATCGACCTAAGCAATTATCACAGAGAGGATATTTTCTTAGTAAATTTAATGACTTCTCTATGATTTCCATTAGTAATCCCTCAAAACTTTTCATTTTTTACTTTTTTGATTTAGCTATTATATCCTTTATCAAAGTAGGTCTAAACGCCCCAAGCTTTGCAAAAGGCAATTTAGGTCCTATTTCTGCAATTATTCCTGGAGCGTCGGTATCACGCTTGCATACTATAACATGTTCAAGAAATCCAATTCTTTCTATTGTAATAATATCTCTTAAATGACCCGTTTTTATAATAGCTTTTCTTATCTCTTGCCTAGTAGTGCCAGTTACGATGACCCTTTCATACCCTTGCTTCATCCATATTTTTAAAATTTTAATTTGATCTCTATCAAGTGCAGCATAAATATTTCTCTTGCCATTTAAAGTTTGAGTTATTCTTTCAATAACAACTCTCATAGGGAAGTTTTCTACAAATCCATATAAAAATGCGATTTTCCTAGTAGAAATTCGTACGCCATTAACTAAAGCTTTTCTCAGTTCATATAAAGGGATTAAAGCATCTTTTCTGTAATTATCCAACCCTATATCGATATATATACCATACCCAACATTCCCTAAATTCACGATATATCCCTTTATTACATCCCCTGGTTTTAATTCTTCTAAAAGTTTTTTCGTTCCATATTTATCTTCTAAATAAGCTTTTGCAGCTTCAGAGTCATCCCCTTCTATGGAAACAAAAACAAATCTCATATCTTTGGAAAAATTAATAGAATCTATTCTTACGTCAAGGCCTTTTATATCATTTATTAATAGATTCTTAAGAGATGACAAAATATTTGAATTAATAGTTCTATAGATCTTTATGAATAACTCTGCAATAACCAAATTAGAACACCTAACTTAAAATGATTTTATGAATATTTTGTTTGCTTTTCAATTTGGGTTATCTTCTTCTTTAGAATACTTTTAATTAAGGTATTATCATAAATATACAGGTCACCGCCACAACCAGGACATCCAGATCTCTTTTCCACAACTTCAGGGCGAACACAACTA
>JAGGXT010000086.1 GCA_021162905.1 Candidatus Odinarchaeota archaeon
ATAGAGATTTATTTTAAAATCCTTAGTGGCGAGTCTGTGGAATATCCGAAGTTTAAATATGTTACTGTTAATCCAAAATATATTTTAAAAACAAAAGAGCAAGAGGAAAAGATAATACATAGATTAAGGCTAATAAAGAGGTATCGCCTCACAGATCCAATTGTGATAACAAAAATAATAAAATCTGCTTTTGATACCCCAAAGTATAAGTTAGACCGTGATGAACTCAAATTTTTAAAAACTTTATTAGGCAATCCCAATGATAAAATCGACAAAATTGCGAAAAAGGCGAAGATACCCGTTAGTACTGCATATAGAATATATAAAAAGATGAAAAACGTAATTCTTCTACGGAGATTTGGATATCCCGATCTATCTAGATTTAGACTTAAGCATTTCGTAGTAGTTTTCAAGTTCTATGAGGATAAAATGGATCTTCTGAGACGAAAAATGTCACTGAATCCCTTTCTTTTCACTTTTAATGTAGATGCTATTAATGTCTATGATGGTAAGGCTTTTGGGTGGGCTTCATTCAGAATACCTGATTCTAAAAAGGTATTAAGAGAGTTTAATGATTGGCTTGTCTCTTTCAAAACGGAGCTTGGTGTGTTCCCGGACGAGAAGAGCTGGGAGGTTATTGAAGCAAAACGGTTTATTTTTTCAGCCAATATCGATTTTTATGACGGAGAAAAATGGGTGTTTGATGAGACTCTTATGAGTGTGGGTCTCTTAAAATTTGTAGAAAAATTTGACATTTATGTAAATAAACCAATAATAAATATTGAATTCAACAGTAAACCGATAAGATTTGATAAAATAGATTTAATTCTTCTTGAATTGCTTCAGAAAGACTATTTCTACAAGTTGTCTTCTGCACGTGATGTCTTAGAAAAAGAAGGCTATATAAGAAGCGAAAAAAACATATCTAGGCGTTTTGAAAGGCTAAGAAACTATGTTAAGCCAGGTGTTGTTTTTGCAGGACTTAATCTAGCGGACTCACTAAACCTCTTCATATCAACATCAGACAAAGGAACACGTGATCTTATTCATAAATTCTTGCTATACTTGCCTATCGTATATATAGTTGAGTCTAATAGCGATATGATTATCTACATTCAGCTACCGAAAGGCACGGCCATAAAATTTCTCTACCAATTTAATGAACTGAAAAACATGGTTGATGAGTTTTTAGGCATTGTTGTCGCATATAGTCATGGCGCAAAGATAAGAGTTAAGCTTCACGAGTTTTGGGATGAGAAAAAGCAAAGATGGATAATACCTGATGGAATAATGCACGGAATGTATTAATATGTTAGAAAAGTTCAAAAACACATTGACATATTAAATATTGATCTCTATTGAGCCAACTCCATGGGGGTATATCTTGTGGTATTGCTTCCATGGAGAATGGTTAAAACTTGGGAGTGCTTAATGTGTGGTGTTTGCTGTGAGAAATTTGTTGTTCCTTTAACCCAAGAAGAAGTAATAAGGCTTACTATGAAATATGGTCCTTTTGTTGTTTATAAAGGTAGCAGAAGACCTACACTTATGAGAATAAATGGACGATGTGTTTTCTTAAAGAATGGAAAATGTTCAATTCAAGAAGATAAACCAAAGGCTTGTAAATTATGGCCTTTCCATGTTTATGACAAACCATTAAGAATAGAAGATAGGAATCTTGCAGATTATGAGTTTCTTGGTGAGACTTACTATATATACTTAGACTCAGATTGCTATGGAATAAACCAAGGTAGTACCCCAGTAGAAAGCATACTGCCGGAGGTTATGAGCATAAAATTAGGACTATTAAAGGACCAAATATTAACTACTGGAAGACAAAAAATAAGAGTATTGCCTTAAGAGCAAATATTTGAGATTTATTATTCGTATTCTTTTTCAATTAGTCTTGTCGCCTCGACCATGACCTTCAATTTGTTAAATGCAACGTCTCTTGTAAGTAGCCTCAATCCACAATCTGGATGAACTATTATGTTTTCAATACCAACTATATCAACGGCTTTCTTAATGACATTGTAGGAGAAATCTACACTTTCAATTGTTGGGTCATTTGATTTTACACATCCGACACCTAATTTCTTTCCGTGCTCTTCAAGTTTTTTCCTTGTTATAACGCTAAAGTTTTCAGGAGAAGCTGCAAATTCGTGGCTCAATATATCTATTCCTTCAAACTCTAAAAGTTTGTCAAAGATTCTTACGATTTTCCCACAAACATGAAGAGCCGTTGGCAACTTTATATCCTCGGTTATTATCTTAATAGCTTTTTTACCCATATCTAAAGGAGCTCCAATGGAGTACATTGGTTCATCTATTTGAAGAGCATCAACTCCCGCTTTTTGCAATTTCATTGCTTCCTCTTTCAGTGCATAGGCAACATCCTCGTATAATTTTTCATCTCGAAATCCACTATATGGTGAACTTTTGTCCATTTTTGAAGAGAAAACTAAAGTGATTGGGCCCGTTACGATACCCTTAATTTTCACTTTGCCTCCAACTAAACTTTTCACATAGTGAAAATCTCTTATCAACGTATCGTCATTTGTAGGTTCAATTTTTCCCACTATGTATGTTTCTTTCTCTCTAACCTCAAATCCAGGAATTCTGCCAGAAAAATAAGTTACCATATCGGTTCTTACTTGTCCATCAGAGATAAGTTGAACTCCCGCCTTTATTTGATCTTCCACGGCAATTTTAATAGCACTTCTAATTTCATCCTCTGTTGGATTTTTCCACATGGGGGGATAACTACCTATAACAGTGGTAATGATTTTCATACAGACATGCCTCCTGTTCTAGAGTCATTTTAGGTTTCTTCTTTTACCAACTATTTTTAGTTTAATATACGTTTAAACATTAAAAACCTTCTCAAAGAAACATTTTTGAATTTGAATATATGTAATAGATAATAGTGGACAAGATATATGTATGTTATATGATTTCCAGCGTCTCTGCAGGTGATCATCATGGTCAAAGAGGTTTATGTTGATTTTTGGAAGACTAGCTTGCATGGTGAAGAAATTGGGTTGAGGCAGAAAGAGCAATGGATGGCAAAGTCAAGGCTATTTACAAGAGATATGGATATCTATGGGAAAATAAAGCGTGATGGTGAGGATTATGGAATCATTGCTTTCCGGACAAAAGCGCTAGAAAAAGATAATAGACTCATAATAAGAGCATTTACAAATAAAGGCGTATGGATTGGGAGTCTCGAGGAGCTTCTAGCTAGGGAAATTAGAAATACTGCTCTCTGGGAGACTCCCTCTCTTTCATACGCTATAATACAACCCAAATATGATTACGTTACAATAATTGACAAGTTATTAAAAAGAGGTCTCTTCCAGAAAGAATATTATGTTTTTGATCTATTTTCTGAAAAGAGAGAGCTCGAGACATACACAATCGAGAGTGCACGGATGTCATTAGGTAGCGATTTTACAGTCATCCGTGAAAATGATGAGAAGAAAGTTGCAAGAATAGATTCAAAGGTTTTAGATATCGGTGGTGCGGTTGAAATAGAACTCTACGACAAAGAGGCTCAAGAGAATGACGCACTTATATCTGTTTTAACGATGTTTGCTGCAGCGTTAAGATTCATAGACGATCAAAAGAAGAAGATAGAGAGTATTGTTAAGGAGATTAAGAGTAAGAAACTAAAACCTAAGCTTCCTAAAGAAGAATTGGCGTTGTATGAAAATCCAAGAAGGATTAAATACTGAAGTCTACAGATAAATTGATAATAAGTCTTGTAGCGAGCACGTTATCAACAAAATGAGACCTCGTAAGATAATTTTCTATTTTTCTTTTTTGTATCTTGGCTCCTGTGCTACAGTAGAAAATAAAAATGTGCATGTGCGTTATACTGTCGCTTTTATGGAAAAATATCTACATATGATGGTCTTTAAATCGGAAAATATAAATATGATTATGAGAAAGGAGTTATCAAGAACAATAAGCCCTTCTTTTAAAAAAGAGATTTGTAGGTGAATGATGTGGGGAACCCCCAAGGAAATAGAGAATTGGTATTGGAAAATGATGGTTATTACTTTGAGCTAAAGCCGTCAAGGAATAATCGTGTTAAATTGAGATTTGGATCGGAGAAAAAAACAAAGAAAGTTGAACTTGATGTTGATAGTCTTAGAAAAATTATAAAGTTGATAGCGATAAGTAAGGGTACCAATAGAAGCTTTTCTTTTGTTGCTGGTAATTCTCTAAGGGTTACAATAAAACCTGAAGGTGTTATAATTTCAGATTTACAGGGTAAAGTATCGGTGTTTCTAAGATATTCCGATGTTGAAAACATTGAGGAGTACTTCAAACTAAATTAATACCTTTTTTTATTTTCTATGAAAAACTTCGTCGCTCTATAACCCGTTCTCGTTACTCCCTTTTATTTTTTATGTCACCTCCAACAGCACCCTCTTACCCAATTCCGCCATATTATTGAA
>JAGGXT010000166.1 GCA_021162905.1 Candidatus Odinarchaeota archaeon
ATATAAATAGTTAAATGTTCTTTTGATGGTAATATGTTTCATATTATAAATATCCCTTTTCAGTAAGATAAGCACGAAGAGCTTCCTTCCACTCCCTCATGTATATGCCATATTTTGGAAGTTTAATACTCCTAAGTGCCGAAAATCTAGGTCTTTTGGCCTTCATTTTTAACTCTTCGGTCTTTATTGGTTCTAGGCCAGGACTTAAACTAAGTTGGTTAAAAATTTCCTTAGCAAACTGAAACCACGTGCAAAAACCTTGATTTGTCGCATGATACACCCCAAAAGGAAGCTTTAACTCTAATATTTTCTTGATGGCGGACGCTGCATCCCTCGTATAGGTTGGGCTCATCCACATATCATCTACAACCCTAATAACCTCATTGTTTTTCGCCTTCTTAATCATCGTTTCAACGAAATTACCGCCTTTACCGCTTGCACCAGCAACACCAAACAAACTAGCAACCCTAACAACATAGTGCTTCGGACTCCACCTAGTATATAGTTCTCCAGCCAACTTCGAAATCCCATACGTATTTATTGGATTCGGAACGTCATCCTCGGTATAGGGCTCATTTTTAGAACCATCAAAAACATAATCAGTGCTAATAAATACACAGGTAGCACCAATTTCTTTGGATATCAATGCAACGTTTTTTGCACCCAAAGCATTAACGGAAAAGGTCTTCAATGGCTCATCTTCGCATAAATCAGTCTTATGAAATGCAGCGGTATTAATAATCACGTCAGGGCTGTACTTCTTCAAAACCAGACAACTGTTATAATCGGTAACTTCTATATCGCTATGAGTTAAACCAATAACCTCGTGGTCAGGACTGAGTACTTTCATTAAATCGGTGCCAAGCTGACCAGTCGAACCAATAACAACTATTCTCATAGCAACACCCCATTAATCTCAACATCCCTAATGAACTTCTGCATCTCCAAAAGATGCTTATACCACTTAACAGTTATAGTCCTAAGATCATCCCCACTCAACCTTCCATCCCTAAGAGCATCAAAAATTTCCCTTGCACCTTCCCTAGGAGTATATTTAGGCTTAAAACCTAAAACCTTTGCAATTTTATCGAAACTCACTCTATAACTCCTCTTATCAGGTGAACCATACCACTCGTAAACAAAAGGTAACCCACAAGACTCTGCAACCAGCTTAGCTAAATCAAATATCTGAAAATTCTGATCATTACTCCCAACATTAAATATCTGACCATTAACAAATTCTTTATCCGCCTCCATAACCTCAATAAAAGCCCTAGAAGTATCTTTAACGTGAACAAATGGACGCCACTGAGTACCGTCCCTCATAATCCGCAGCTTACCGTTCTTAAACAAACTTAAAACCATGCCGTTTATCGCTAAATCAAACCTCATCCTATAAGAAAAACCGTAAACAGTAGCCTGCCTAAGCACAGTAACAACAAAAGAATCATCAGCCAACGGCAACACATCTTTCTCAGCTAACACATTAGCCTTAGCATAGGTTGTAAGTGGATTCACACCAGATTGCTCAGTTAATATCCCCTCTTGAAACCCGTAAACACTACAACTACTAGCCAACACATATCTCTTAACTCCATGTTTCTTCGAGAGCTTTGCAACCCTAACCCTACCCTTATAATTTATATCCAATGTTTTCTGAGGGTCAAGCTCACCGCTGGGATCATTTGAAAGAGCAGCGAGATCGAAAACAGCATCAACACCATTCAAAATACTAGGGTCAAACCACCTAACATCATCCTTAACAACCTTAATTTGATCTTCAATATCTTTAATTGAATCATAGCCGAAAAATAGCCTATCCAAACATACTACATCGTAGCCTTTCTCAAGAAGCAACCTTAAAAGGATAGAGCCGATGTAACCAGCTCCACCAGTAACCAAAACCCTCATAACATATCACCTATTTGTGAGGAGGTCTAAACCAGTCCCAAGGCTTACCAACACGTGGATCATCTTTACGGCCATTTATTTCACTTGGAACCACGGTTGGATCGTTCCAAGGTCTGCGATGTTCATCAGGATTCTCATAGTCATAGAGCCTAGTAACAAAGTAAACAGTCAGAGAAGGCTCACTGCTAACAGTTTTCGTACCATGCCAATATTTACCAGGTATCCTAACTATTGAAGGCTTCTTCTCACTAGCCACAATCTCAACCATCTTCCTCGTCTCATCATCGTAAGCGCAAATCTTCATAGCACCCTTCAAAACCAAAAAGTAATCTACTTGGCCTCTAAGATGTCTATGCCATGCTCTAACAATACCAGGATAACTGTAACTTAAATTCACTTGAACAATCCACTCATCACCCAAAAGCTCTTTCCAATCACTTCTCAAAGCCTCAGCAAAAAAGCCTCGCTCATCAGGCAATATTTTAAGCTCATACACTCTTACACCTTCAAGAGGATACTCCTTCATATCTCCACCTCCGAATAATCACCAACATGAAGCCTAAGAACCTTACGCCTATTATTCTTAATAACTTTCGCATTTCTACCAATAAGGCTTTCTTCCAACCTCTCTACATCCTTAATTAATGCATTTTCTAAAACAACGCAATACTCAATTGAACTATTAATAACTTGAGCCCTATCACATACACTCGTATAAGGGCCAATAAATGAATCTTTAACTAAACAATTCCTACCAATAACACATGGTCCACGAACAACACTATTAATGACTTGAGCTCCCTCTTCAACCCTAACCCTACCCTCCACAACACTATCAACAACCTTACCTCGAACATCCCTCTGAATAAATTCGTCTAAAATCTTAGCGTTAGCTGAAAGAACATCATCCTTTTTCCCAGTGTCAAGCCACCAAGAATCATAAATCTCCGCTTTAACCCTATAACCTAAATTAATCATTTCCTGTATAGCATCGGTTATTTCAAGTTCACCACGCCAAGAAGGCTTAATCCTATCAACAGCCACATGAACCTTACTAGAAAACAAATAAACACCCACAAGAGCGTAATTACTAGGAGGAACCTTAGGCTTTTCCACAAGTTTAACAACATTACCTTTCTCATCGAGAACAGCAACACCAAACCTAGTAGGATCATTCACCTCTTTCAACAAAATAAGAGCATCAAGGCTCTCACTCAAAAACCTATCAACAAGATCTGTAACACCCTTACCGAGAAGATTATCACCAAGATACATAAGAAAATCATCATCGCCAAGAAAACTGCGAGCAGTTTTAACGGCGTGAGCAAGTCCTAAAGGCTCCTGAACAATATAGGTAACGTTGATACCCCACTCAGAACCATCACCAACATATTTTTTCACATCTTCACCAGTATCAGGCGCTATTACGACGCCAACATCTTTGATACCTGCCTCAGCCACGTGGTCAAGAACATAGCCAAGAATAGGTCTATTAGCCACAGGAATCAACTGCTTAGCAGTAGTAAAAGTCAAAGGCCTCAACCTAGTACCTTTACCACCACTAAGCACAAGACCCTTCATAAACAGCACCCAAACACTTAGGAAGTGAACTTTCTATCCCTATCAAGTTTTCACATTACCTTTTAAAAAAATTATTGGTTAATACCATAAGAAGAATTCTACCTACGAAATTCTCATATAGCCTACCGACGTAAACAATAATACTAGTTCACCTTAACAAAATATTACTTTAAAATTCCACTTTGAATTCTTAACCTATCATGTAACACTTCTTAACCTTTCCCCAGACGGATGTAACCCTTCTAAATTGTAGGATCAATTATGCCTAGGTCACTTAAATTCTTTGACACATACATGGAATAGTTTCTCTCGGTAATTGAGTATGAACAACTTTTGACCAGCGCAAGTTGACGAATAGAACTAAATATTATGCCTTACCATGTAAAGTATTATCTATCTTTTAAGAATAATGAAGATTGCGATTGTAAAGTTTATCCTACTTCTTGCACGAATGAAAATTTATTCAACTAGGATTCTGGTTTTGTCTATTCTCCTCGTTTCTAAAATGGATTTGTTAAAAATACGTAAGCCTTTCCTGGTACATAGATGAGGTCGAAAATATCGGGTATCATTAATAAACTTAATAGTTGTGAGTCAATAGTATCGTTGAGGAAATATGAGAAAGTGGCACAATCATTTGTAGCGCCGCACCGCGCGCTCGGTTTAATAAATTATAGTTCTCAAGTAAATTATCCTCAAAGTGATGCCTAAAGGAGAGTTAACCCCTCTTCTATCAATCAGATGTTCCCTGACCTTCTCAACTCTTTAATCTTTGCTTTTGTTCTCTCTCCGAGCGTTTTTATTTTGTAGTAGCTTGGATCGACATATTTGGGTTTTCTTTTTGCAGATTCGCCTTCAGGTTTAAAGATTTCAGTGAGAACTCTACCATCCATAGTGCTAGGTATTGGTAGGCCAAACAAATGGAAAATAGTGGGCGCTACATCGAATATGGAGATTTCATTCATTTTTACGCCTTGGCGAATATCTCCTCCGTGTGCTACAAAACCCCATCGATTCTATGGCTCCCCGTATGCCTTGGTGAATAAGTACCTTCAAGGTAGATGAAATCTTTCCGAAAGTCTTTTACGATTACACAGCTCCAATCGTTTATAGTTAGGATAAGGTCTGGAAGTTTATCGGAGTTTGCTCCACGGTAGATATCTTTAAGCTTAAACACAGTTACTCTAAGGTCTTTCCCGAGATCGTCGCTAATCCTCCTTAACAATAATTTTTATTCCTTAAATTAGAAACATTAGCAGTAGTATCGAAACGATGGGTGCCAGAGTTTTTTGCAGGCATAGTACCCGGTTGTTTCGCATTTTTATGCTTCTTAATTGTTATAATTGGAAGCAGAATAATCAAAGCTACATGAAACGGTGATATCAATATTTCGGGTAGCCGAGATTTTAGTAGGTCTCCTACAGTGGTAACAGATCTGTTTATGGTCTCAGAATCGGGATGAACGGCATGTACTTTACCGCTGAACAATAAATCCGAAAGATAAATTTCCTCTTGGTCGCTGAGCTTAATCTTAAAGTATATGTTACCGTAAAGAAAAATTGGAACCCTATTTGCTGGTATTTTAAGTGAATACGGTTTGTCGAACTGGATTTTCTTTATATAAACTTTCCCTTTCACAGTTACAGCTGGTTTTTTTAATAATAGACATTTTGCGTCACAATAAAGAGTCAGAGAATTGTTTTTCGCTCTAGAGAACCTAAAAAACTTCTTCTTATTAATACCCATTGACAATTGGGAATTGGTATTCTTAAAACTTAACGTTATGTTATATCCTTCAGGAAATGTAACCAAAGCATATTCTCCCAATTTTTGAGGATAAATTATTAAATGAGATGTAGATATTACTACATCACTTGAATTGTTGATTAAACTTTGTATATATGAAAGCGATAGATTTGAATAGCAAGTATCCATACGGAAAAACTTTTCTGGAAAAGAATAGACTCACCCCTAATTTTGACAGAGCCAGTTGCCTCTATATAACCCATTGCAATCAATGGGACAACATAAGCATAATTATTCGAAGCATATCTGTAGGTTTGAACCTGTAAATTAGTTAGGTCAAGTATATATTTTATTTTATCAAACAGTTCCCATCTTCTACTTTCCTCTTCCATACTTAAAAGCGCGGTATAGAGAGGTAATATATCAACTACTATGATTTTCCCATTGCCATATTTTTTAGCGTATATAAATGGGGAAACTATAGAACCATTATATATGTAATTGGCAATTACACGTACAGTTGGATCAGTTGAGCAGGTTTTAAATACAAGAAGGCTAGGAACTGGGAGCAACCTATCGTTATTTTTTATAGCATCAGCTTTCTCCGCAACACTTAAGTTCTTTATAGATAACATGTTAGAGAATATCCCAAAACCGTGTGTGTTAAGAACCATTAATGTTCCTCCACGTGTTACCCATTTAATATAATTTGTTACATACGTTGTTGCATTTATCAATTCTTCATTGTTTAATTCTTCCTCCATTGGGTCATAGGATAGTAATATGATTTTACTTTTAAATTGCGCATAATCTTCATTAATATAGGTTTCGTATCGTAATTTTGATAGCGCAACCATTTCTAAGGAATAAAAAATTACATCTGAAACAAAATTATACGGAAGTACAACTGCAAAATCGGAATTGGAAGGGGGATAGAATGACGGTACCTTATAGATGGTCACGTCATCGTTTTTAAATACAATCGGTAAGTGTTTTAATAGATGATTAATAAGATAACTTCTGTTATATTGAGACAATATGTCAGTGTCTCGCGAACTTATGAATATATATTTTAAGTTTAGAGCATTTTGGAAATAAAATATAGTCTCAGGTCGTTCTGCAATGAAAGGCGATAATTGAAACATATGCGGAAAAACATTTACTCCAATCAATCTCACCTCTTCGTCGCTTATACTTCCCATAAGCCTAACGGTAGTCAAAACGGTTATTGTTTGTTGAGCATTACTCGAAATGAAATTTAGCCCTTCCATTTCGCCAGGCGTTATTTCTTCTGACCGTTCCCCCCATGGATCGTTTGCCACTCTCCAGAACTCGATGGAGAAAAGTGTTGAAAATATACCGCTAATAATGATTATGCCCAGAAGAAAAACGATTATAAACTGCTTAATAATTTTTCTCTGCAAAAACTTTGTTTCTGAATGATTTATTTTTAGAAAGATTTTATTAATGCCCTGCGCTGTAATTATAGATGTTGGAATAAACATCATATAAATAATTCTTGATTCATAATAGCCTGTAAAAAATAAATTAGCGTTTACTAGATTTAACATTTTCCCGAAAATAAAAAGTAAAGCTATTAACATAATAAGGTATTTCTCCCTGGTTGTTAGGTTATCTCTGCTTGATGTTATGTTGATTAATGCCATAATGCCCGTGACTCCAAGTTGCATCGGATAAACAAACCAAGGAGTTATAAACCAGCAAGTGTTTAAGGGTAATTGAGGAAGAATGAAGTAAACGATATTGAATGAAAGAAGATAAAAATACCATACAACAACTATAAGTACAGTTTTCGAAGCGCTGATTACAATTACTAATTTATTGATCAATCTATCGATTTTTGATCTAATATATGTAAATACTATGAGACTGACAATAATTAATTCAGTATAAA
>JAGGXT010000373.1 GCA_021162905.1 Candidatus Odinarchaeota archaeon
TTTATTTTTCTTCCCATAATTAATACTAAAGCTCAACCTTGCTTTTCTTAAATACTAAAAGTGAGATCAGCTTGAATAGTGTAACAAATACTGCAAGAAGCAATAAAAACGTAAGGCCCTCTATAAACAGTGATGTATGGGTTAAAAATGCTTGTCTAAATAAAATTATAAAACCAAGAAAGCTTCCTAACACATACGCTGGAATAAATATTTGAATTACGCTAACCATGCCTATCGTAAATGAGATATCAGATATACTTTTTTTGCTGGCTCCTATAAGAAACATATTTCTAAGATCATCCGAACTTAATTTTAGTTCTACATAAATAAATGTCCCTATTACAATTAAAATTGATATTACTATTGCTAGAGAAACTAATAATGCGTGTTGCCAAATTTGATATAATGCATTGATATTCTCATTTACTACATCGTCGACTATTATAAAATTTAAACCAGCTGCGTTTACGATAGAAGAAAGTTTACTAATAAAGCTCGGGGTTATTTTAGATAGTTGGACAAGTAGAAGATTATATCCATTAATAGCAGATAGAGATGTCAATTTATCTAAGCTAACATACGCGGCATTTCCACCATTTTCAATAGTTAAGCATATCGCAGTAACTATAAATCTGTACCCAAAAATATATATTGCATCCAGTTTTCCCTCCCCGACAAGATAAGTATCTAGTGTATCACCAATTAAGATGTGGTGCGATGCATTTGGGTATGTTCCATAGATTACCCACTCACTTACCGTATTATTAAAATCAACGCCTATCAAATATGTATCTCTGGTATATATCCTTATGCTTCCTGACGGAGATGCAGGGCTAGAAAAGCTTACAATAGCCTTAACAGTGTCATAAAGGATCAATCTTTTTTCTATATGATTGACAAATGAGAGGTTTGAGATGGTATCTATTAAGATTTCTGGTAGTAGTTGTTCTGTCAAGTTAATTCTTTCCGCTTTTGATTTGAAACTTAAAAAATCCTTATAAAAGAAAACCATGTCGGTAGTTCCTATAGCAACCACATTTTTCCCTGTAGACTGATAGATATAGTACTCCGATGTATCTATAAAAGTAAAGTAGCTAGAATACGTAAATGCTACTATGAAGAAGCTGATAAAAATTGAATAACTTATGAATTTAGAAATCTTTCCAGCCTTTTTAAGCAACCTAATTGCATACCTAGATTTCCAAGATAATCTTTCAATAACACCAGATATTGTTCCTGCGAGAGAAATTAAATGCGATAGAAGATAATATTGGGATGTTTTCATTTGGACGGCTTTTACTGCAGCATTATAACCAGCATAGTATACTGTAACAAAGAAGAAAATTGTTGAGATAATCATCAAGTAATTATACATTGGCATGCCAGAAAAAATTGAGAAAAAACAGCATATCATAAAAGCTAAGATGAAAGAAAATGTAGAAAGAAAAAGTATTCTAAAGACAAAGAAGGTGTAAATAGCATCTGTGGTGGCACCAGAGACTTTCATTATAAATATGTCTCTCTGACGGCTTTTAGCCATAAAATAACTAAGTGCTGAAGCTGATACTATTGATGAAAAAAGAGAAATTACCCAAAGAAAGAAAAAGAAATCCCGAAATATTCTCTGAAAAGCTAACGGTATGTTTATTGAGTGAATCAATTCTAAGGTTCCTAGTGAATAGCTTAAAAGCTGAGATATTATGAATGAGCTGAGCAAAGGAAGACTTGTACCTATGATATAAAAAGTACTATCATATTTCTTTCTAATAATATCATTAATTATCAGCCTAAAGAACATTCAACTAACCGCCCATTTTCTAACTTGTATAATCTATCTGAGAGAGACCATAACTCTCTATCATGTGAAACTAAAATTATTGTTCGCCCCTCATTTTTTAGCTCTGTAAGAATTTCTTTTATACGTTTTTTATTCTCTTCGTCTAAATTACTAGTAGGTTCATCAACTAACAGTATTGGAGGATTATTTGCTAAAGCTCTAGCAAAAGCAACTCTCTGTTTTTCACCACCACTTAATTGATATGGTAATAAATTCTCCTTACCATTTAGCCCAAACTTTTTGATTAAACTCTTTGCAAAATCTAAATCAGGTGGTTCATCGAGAAGTTCCATAGGGAATAGTATATTTTCAAAAACGGTGAATGATGAAATTAAATTATAATCTTGAAAAACGAATCCCATATATTCAGCTCGAAAGTAAGCTTTAGCCTCTTCACTCATGGTGTTAAGTTTCATTGTGTAAATATATACATCCCCCTTAATAGGGCTTATAATACCTGCAATCGTATAGAGGAGTGTTGTCTTTCCTGAGCCTGTAGGGCCGGTTATAGTTATGAACTCCCCCTCATTCACTTTAAGATTTATACCTTTCAGTATATTCACATTTGTATTATTTGATGAAAAACTCACCCAAACATCTTTAAGATAAATTACCATTCTTTCCCAATTCACAATAATCACCGATAGGTGCAGAATACTTAACTAAAAGATTAATTGATACTTAATTAAGGATTTCCATTACATATATTCAAGTATAATCTTTATATTTTCTGTTATCATGTAGTGCAATAAATGAATATTAAAAGGGATTAATATGAAAGTTATGCTTCTAGGAGGTTACTCACGCTTCTTAAATGATCTAAGAAAATTCGTTAAGGTTGATTGCGAATTCATAGCTATCGACTCTACAAATCCAGATGATGTAGTTCCATATATAAGAGATGTAGATATAGTATTTGGCAGTCGATTAACAAAAGAAATGATTGATGAAGCAAAAAACTTAAAGTTGATCCAAGTTTTTGGAGCTGGAGTAAGAGAGAAATTATTAGAGTTAGTAAAAGATAAAAACATATTAATTGCAAACACTCATGGAAATGCTATGGCCGTTGCAGAGCATGCGATTTCACTAATCCTTGCTCTTGCGAAGAATATTATACCTTACGATAAAAGTCTTAGACAGGGATACTGGATGGATGAGAAGAAAGATTTATTCAACATCCAACTTAAGGGGAAAACTCTTGGTATCATAGGACTAGGACATGTTGGGAAACTTATTGTTAAGCTTGGGAAAGCCCTTGGAATGAGAGTTATTGCTATAAAAAGAACAAAGGATGAGAAATTAAAGGAAGAGCTAGGACTTGATTTTCTTGGGGACAAAAGCGATTTGGAATATATTTTAAAAAATTCTGATTTTTTGGTAATAGCGGTCCCTAGAACGAAAGAGACTAAAGGATTAATAGGTTTAAAAGAATTGAAACTTATGAAAAGATCTGCATATTTAATTAATATTTCTAGAGGCGATATTGTTGACGAAAAAGCCTTATATACCGCGCTTAGGGCTGGAATTATCAGGGGCGCAGGGTTAGATGTTTGGTACATATATCCTAAAAAAGCTGGTGAAAAAACATATCCATCTAGATATCCCTTCCATGAACTCAGAAATGTTATAATGACACCCCATATTGCATGGAAAACTAAAGAGTCACAAGAGGAACAATTAAAACAAGTCGCAGAAAATATAAATAGATTAGCTCTTGGAAAGCCTTTAATTAATATTATTAATAAAGAGTTAGGGTATTGATAATTGCCCAATAACGATCCATAGATTTTTATTATTTGACAATGAGCGAAGTTTAAAACCTCACTTCTTTAACTTCTTTATAATACAATCCATTTGTGAACATTTAAAGCACGGACCCAATGTTTGATAGCAGAGTGGGCATAAATAATATGTTATTTTTTTGTTCTTTAGATTGACCTTTATCACTGTTGTGTTGCATTTTTTGCACTTATACCTAGTCTTTTTTATTGTTCCACGCTTAGGTAAAAATAGGACATTTCCGCATTTTAGGCACTTAAGATAACGAGAATCATTTTTTCCCTCTCTTAAAACCATAGGATATCCGCAAGAAGGACATTCTATTAATGCTTCGTCTCGTAAGCTCTCAATAACAGCTCCAGATATTTTTCCAATTATTGTTTCTCTCTCTCGCCTGAGCTTATCGAATAATTCTAAAAATTCTCTTCTGGTCTGTTCTATTATTTCCTCATGATTTGCTTTTTGTTCCATTATTAATTTTAGTTTTTCTTCAATTTTTGCGGTGAAAGAAGGATTGACAAATTCTGGCCAGATTCTTTCCAAAATCTCCATAAGAGCCCGTCCAATAGGTGTTATACGAAGCGTTTGACCTTTTCTCACAATGTATTTTCGTCTCTTGTTTATCTCAATCATTTCAGGACGTGTACTTTTTGTACCTAGATTCAATTTTTCCATTAGGGAAATGAGATCGCTTTCAGTATATCTTGGAGGCGGTTTAGTTTTATCCTTTTTAAGAGACATGCCTTTTATCACATAATCTGGTAATTCTGGTGGTAGAAGTGATGACTTAGGTATGTCATATGGGTACACTTCTAAGTATCCTAATTTAACTACTCTTTGTCCTGAAATTATAAATGGTTCGTTTTTAATAGTAACTCGTAAGGTTCCTTTTTCTATCTCAGCATTATCATAAAAAAGAGCTAAATAATGACGAACAATAATTTCGTAAGCATTCCAATGAAGTTTTGTATAAAATTTCTTACTGTCTGGTGTAGCTGATGAAATGGGTGTTATTGGTTCATGATCTCCTACAAAATTACGACCATTATTTGGTGTTAACCATTTTAGCTCGAGTAGTTTTTGTGCAAATTTACCAAAAATGGGATTTTCAGTAAATTTCTGGAGGTTCATATAATGATTAAAGCTCTCACTGTACTTGTCGGTATCCGTTCGTGGATACGTTATAAGTTCCTCTAAGTATAAATCCTCCAATATTTTTAAAGCACGCTCTGCAGTTATTTTTAATTGCTTAGTTAGAAGCTTTAATGCTTTGGTTATATTTAATGGCGTTGGTGGATTCATTTTAACTATTTTTCTCTCTTTATTTAGAAAATGAGCAACTTTTTCGTTCTTAAGTGAATCATACAATTTCTTCGCATCAGACTCAGACCAAATAGGCCCTTTCTCATACTTAAATTTAAAAAGTCCTTCTGGCGTGTCTAAAGTTGCATAAATATTCCAAAATGGTTTGGGAACAAATTCACGAATTTCTTTTTCGCGAAGATATATTTGATAGAGTAATGCTGTTTGAACACGACCTATACTTGCAACATGAGTACCAATTTTTCTGAGAAGGCCTGCATTTTCTAAAGCGAGAGTTAATTCTCTAGTGCTACTGAACCCTATAAAGGCATCAATTACCCTGCGTGCTTCAACAGCATAAGCCCATGACCATTTTGGTTCTATTGTGTTATAGAATGCAACACGGATATCCTCTGGAATTAAAGTATGAAGCCACATTCTTTTAACTGGAAGAGGACGTATTTTCTTAATTAACTCATATCCTTCTAATAAGCCTATGTTTTCCCCCTCTTCATCAGCATCTGTTGCAATAATAACTTCACTACATTTAGGAACTATTAACTGCAAAGCCTTTATGTATTTCTCAAAATCCTTTTCAAAAACTTTAACAATAACATCCTTTTTTACTATTATCTCTCGTGGGTCGCACTTCTTCCACTTTGAAAATTCATCTATTGTGGTATATGTCGATATATGACCTTTTAATGGTAGAACGTATATTTGTCCACCATTTACTTTAAAGAGGGGCACGTCATAATACTGCTCAACACTAACCTTACCCAGCGCATTAGCTATTTTTCTTCCAGCCTTGTACTTCTCAGCAATAAGCAATTTTGCCATTTAGAACCCCATGGAATCTATGTATGTGAGTATACTGAATAAGTTATTAACTGTTACGTTTAATAAATTAAATTTATAAATGAGATAAAGATTAAAAATGTCATTAGAGAGATAATATCAATCCCTCATCAGAAGAGGAATATGATATGGCGACCTATCTGATAATTGGAAATGGTATCGCTGGTTTCTCTGCTGCTCTTCGCTTAAGAAAACTACGCAAAAACGCTGAAATTTACATATTCACGAAAGAAAAGTATCCTATCTATGATAAGAGAGATCTACCATTTTTCATATCAGGGAAGGTGGATGAAGATTACATACTTCTAACAGATCTTGACTTTTATGAGGAAAATAACATTAACATAATATTTGGTACGGTAACATTCATTGATACCGATAATTATGAAATTCGATTATCTGACGGAGAATATTATGGATACGATAAACTTATTATTGCCAGCGGAAGCAAACCAATTTCAAAAATAAATCAAAAAATCTTTCAACTTCCAACGTATTATTTAAAGACGATGGATGATGCAAAAAGCATAAAGAGTGCTCTTAAAACGGCGAATAATGTAGTAATAATTGGCGGTAATCAATCATCATTTACATTAGCTGCTGAATTAGTGGATATCAATAAAAACGTGAGCCTTATCATCAGAAAGGGAAATATGACATGGAACCTTTTTGATGATTTCTCAAAAATAGTAATTTCAAAATTATTTTCGTATTTGGGAGTCAACTTTTATCCGGATGTTGAGATAAGCAATGTTGATAGAAAGAAAAAAAGTATAAAATTAAGCTCTGGAAAGCAAATACCCGCGGATATTGTAATTATTGATGAGAACTTTACTCCAAATATAGACTTCTTAAGAAAATCGAAAATTAAAGTTGGAGAAGGAATCATTGTGGATCATTACTTTATGACAAATGTAGAAGATGTATATGCCATCGGTGATGTTGCTGAGGTGTATGACGTTATTTACGGAAAAAATATGCCCCATCAAGGGTGGGAGATTGCAAAGGAGCAAGGAGAATTGGTAGCGTATAATATTGTTGAACCAGCGTGTGAATATATGGGCACAGTAACAGCTATCGGTTTTACAATAGGCAAATATAATATATTAGCAGCGGGTCTGACAACTGGAACAGATGATAAATATGAGATATTCACATATAAGAACCTCGGAAAGATGATATACAAGAAGTTCATCTTTGATGGTGAATATCTCGTCGGAGGAATCATGATAACAAAAGAACAAAGTGTTGATGAAAATAAATTATCCCTAATAAGAGTTATTTCAAGGAAAATGATTATGGAACCTTGGAAGGATGATATTCTTCGTGACGACTTAAGTTTCTATGAGATATATACATACTTTGAGAAAAACATTGAGGACTAATATATTGGTGGCGCTAATGGATGAATCTGGAACAATACATGGTATACCCTACAGAGTTAGAGATAAGAATCCGCCAAAGACACGAAGATATTTTAAGGTTTTAAGATTTCTCGAAAAGGAAAATATTCCCCAACTTCCATTTAAGGAGGCAATAGAGCGTATACTAAATGCTAAGTATATTCCAGAATATTCTAAAAGAGGAATAAAGGAGATAATAGTCTATCCAAGTGCTCGGATACTTGCTTTTAGATGTGTTGAAACACAAGAGATATTTAATAAACGATGGAGAATAGCAAAGGAAGTAGGCTGGTATCCTTACGTAACAGGTGTAGAGCTAAGAATTAGTGAGATTTCAAAATTTGTAGACGAATGTACAAAATTTAATAATCTTGAGAGTTTACGATTTGATATTCCAATAAAGACTCCCATTGTACTTCAAGTTATCGCATCAAGTAGCAACAATAATGCGTATCTTCTCAGAATAGGAACATTTAACATACTTTTAGATTGCTCGATGGATAAGAATAGCCTAAAATATCTAATTGAAAATGATCTGGTTGACATTGTAGTTATAACACATGCCCACATCGACCATGCTGGGTCAATAATAGAATTTGTAGAGCGTGGATATAGCGGCCCAATTTTGATGACAGCTACAACCACTGATTATATAGCATTTAGAAGCTGGAAAGATAAAGAAAAACTTACGAATTTTCTTTCAAAGGTTTTCATGGTTCCCTATGAAAAGGATATTAAAATCGCCAAAGATGTAACAATAACTTTTTATAGATCAGGGCATCTGCCAGGCTCAGCTATGATTCTTATAAAAGTTGAAGACTTTAGATTTCTCTATACAGGGGATTTCTTTTTGAGAGATAGACCACCAATGGGCGGAGGTCGAGAAAGTATCGATAAAATAAATAGTCCAATAGATGTTCTACTTTTCGACTCCACTTTTGGAAATATTGAAATGCCGCCAGATAACGTAATTTTTGAGAAACTACTATCCGAAATTGAGAACACACTTAAAACAAATGGTAACGTTCTAATAAGCACAACACCTGGAAGCTACGACTTGACATTATATCTTAAACTTTTTGAATATTTCACAAGGAAGGGATGGAAGCCAAGCGTCTATATGGAGCCAAGAATAATCGAATTTATGAAATTCATAAAGTATAGAAAGGATGATCAAGCAGTTTCCATCAAAGAACTTATTGAGAAAGAACGTGACCCATTTTCAAGTGTTATGCGTAAGGAAATAAGAAAGCCTTTTGATATGATCAAAGCTTTAGGGGAAAGTAGCATAATAATAAGTCATCCTCATGATTTAACTCGTCCGCCTATTACAAATTATTTAGTTAAAATTTCAGAAAGAGAAAATTGTTTATTGGTTCTAACAGGGGCTCAAAGAGAAGGAATAGGTAAAGAAATTATAAATGGAAAAAGGCACATCCGAATTAAACATCATGAATTTGGTACATATCGCATTGTCGAAAAAGAGATAGAAATAAAGAATAGAATATTTAATGTAAAATATCCAAATTATGTACTGGCATCACATGCAGATATGAAACAAATTGAGTATGTTATTAAAAAGTTAAAGCCAAGTATTGCTATTCCGTTTCATAGTTCCGGAGAGACTATTAATGCTCTACTTAAGAATACTGATATTACTCGTATTAGTAAAATAATACGGATTGGACCAAAAAGCGAATTAATGCTCAAGGAATCTTAAGTAGTTGTAGATATTAGCCTAACGAAACTGTTCTTTTTGATGAAAATCTTTAAATGTTTTTATGAAGGTCGAAGGTTCGAAAATTAGGATAACAATTAGGCCCCGAGGCGAATATCTCGAGCTTGACTACTCGAAAGAGTGGTTCTACGAGAAGATTAAGGGCTGGAAAGTGGGCGAATTGATAATTAGGGAGAACGATGTTCTTCTAACGCTCTCCAAGGATATTGAGTTCGGCGGAAGAGTTAAGATAGGCCTTGACAGCAACCTCATGAGCCTTGACATTTTCCATTCCGAAAAAGGATGGAGTAAGGTAGATTTAAGTGAGTTCCACAGGATCGCAGAAATATACGATAGAATCATCGATAGGTTGAAGAGTCTACAGCGTAAGTCTCCTAAAAGAATTATGAGCCTCTTGAAGAAGTACCGGTTGAGGCGGAAGAACAGAATCGAGGATTTCCTGAACAAGCTTGCAGCGCAGCTGGCGAGAGAATTCCCCGATGCGGTCTTCATCTTTGAGAACTTGAATAAATTTAAAATGTTGAGAAATGGAAGTAGGCAGTTCAATCGTAAACTCTCACGGTCAACATGGGCTAAGATCGTCCACAAACTCTCATATCGTGTCCAAGTAGAGTTTGTGGATCCCACCTATACTTCATCCACCTGCCTGGTATGTGGGAGCCGTCTGAAGTCCCGAAACGGGCTGGTGAAATGCCCCAAGTGTGGTTTCGAGGCTGATAGACAGTTTGTTGGAGCATTCAACATTTTCATGCGGGGACTCGGGGTCGCCCTGAGTGGGTCAAGACCGATGATTTACTCCCCCATGAACCCGGAGGGGAGTTGAGGCTGATGCGACCCAAGTCCATTGTGAAAGTAAGCATGAATGGAGGAACTTTTACTCACTTTCCTCCATGAAAACTCACAACGGACAGACCCCGTGATCCAGTAAAAAGTGAATTATAA
>JAGGXT010000085.1 GCA_021162905.1 Candidatus Odinarchaeota archaeon
ACAAACCCAAAAAGAATCCAAAAAGCAATGAAGTATATTTGAGTGTTATGATGCGCTAAGATTTCAAAATAAGATAAAATATCTCCAAATAAAGCTGTTTTGTAGTAATCTAAAACTGTTAGTTCAATATAATTTAGCATATCGAATATGAATGCGAGAATTAATATGACTAATATACCTAGTAGCCCTAAGTATATACTCTTACTCATTTTCATTTACCATCCTTTTCAAGTTTTGATAAATCACAAAATAGGTCCTTAACCCTTGGATATAGTTCTTTAAAAATATTATAGAGTGATTTATACTTTTCATGCAGTGAATTATCTGGAACTATATTTTTCTCTATTTTTACCATGCAGTCAGCAGCATCTGAAACGTTTTTAAACACTTTAGATGCAACAGCAGCCTGAATTGCCGCACCTAATACTGTTGTGTCTAATACTTTCGGTATTTTCACGGTTTTTCCAATAACATTAGCAATTATTTGGGGCCAGATAATACTTCTGGCTCCATTTCCGCTCAAAATAGCTTCCTTTACAGGAATTCCTTTCCCCTCAAAGATAGATATCAGCTGGTATAGAGAGAATGCGATACCCTCTAGAATTGCACGAGCAAAATGACTTCTTCTGTGATTCAAAGTAATTCCGAAAAAGATACCCCGTGCCATGGGATCGTTAATGGGTGAGCGCTCGCCTGAAAGATAAGGAAGAAATAACAAACCTTCGGAACCAGGAGGTATATTTTTTGCTTCTAAATCAAGAATTTCATACGCACTCTTACCGAGCTGAGCACTTACACTCTTTTCAATTTCTCCAAAAACATCTCTAAACCAGCGATAAGCATTTCCTCCACTGTTAGAAATTCCTGCAACATACCATTTATTGGAGATCATATTATAATTGCAGAAAAAGCGATTTTTATCATCAAAAACAGGCTCTGGTATGCAGACGTCAATGGTTAAAGAAGTTCCTAAAACTACTGAAGCCTTGTAATCTTTGACAGTTCCAGTTCCGAAAAGGGAGGAAATTCCATCTACACAACCAGCGGTTACTGGGATTTCCTCATGTACTCCTAGGATTTCTCTAATTTCTGGCTTTAGTGTCCCAGCAAAGCAGGAGGATAAAACTTCTTCTGGGAGTTTTATAGAAGATAAGTTATGGGTCTCTATTAGCTCTTTAACTAAATCAAATTCATCAATCTTGAAAATTTTTCCTCGAACATACTTGCCAGTTAAAAAGAACACTATGAAATCGCTTGCCTTTTCAAAAAACATCCTAGTGCTTTGAATAGTCCCCTTTTCATTCCTGGTTACCCATAAAAATTTTGATGACAACGATGAAGGAGTTGCTGGGAAATTATATTCTTTCTGAATCTCTTTTGCTTCATCAGCCGCCCGCCCATCCATCCAAATGATAGCATTTCTTAGAACTTTACCATTTTGGTCTGTGAGTACAAGTGAGGGGGCTTGCCCTGTAACTCCAATTCCTCCTATATCTTTAAAGGATATCTTTTTCTTCACAATAAAATTACACAGCTCTTTGAGAGCTCTTAGTACGCCATTTATCCAGTCTTGTGTTTTTTGTTCAAAATAAGAGGGATGCTCTGAGAGGATGGAGTATTCAACACTTTTACTAAATATTTGTTGTCCATTCTCAGAGAATAAAGAAACTTTTGTTGCTGTGGTTCCCACATCGATTCCAATGAAGTACATATTTTTCCCTCAGATAAGACCAACATTATAGAAGATTAGATAGTATATTCCTATCGAAAATAATAGAACTGAAAGTACTGACAATACTATATCCGCTATAGAGAACTTGAATTCATGTATAGGTGTCATTTTTCCTGCCATGAAACCTCTTATTTGCGCCGAGATCGATACTTCATCAATTGTTGCAACTACGCTACTAACCAGAGGATAAACAATCGGACCTAGACTCTTAAATAGTTTGACAGGATTCCTAGAGCCTATTTCCCAACCACGAAGTTTTTGAGCATTGAATATATTATTAACGGTTCTCCACATGTATGGAACAAACTTGTATGCCGTCATGACAACATATATTGCAGCTCCTGGAACCTTTAACCTCGTAAAGAGATCGATTAACTCACTCACTGAGGTTGTATAGATAAATGTATACGTTAAAAGCATTAATATAGCTAGTCTAAAAATTGTTGCCAGTCCCCAACACAAACCACCATAGGTCAAACCAAATGAACCAATAAGCGGAATTTCAAATCTAAGAACGTAATATGCTGCTAATTCCCTTGGAAGCACTTTAAAGAGTTCTGGATTTGTTTGAACTACTGATAATGCTATTGTAAGAGGAAGGCTTCCAACGACGAAAACACCTAATGGTGCAAACCAACTTTTCGGAACTCTCGCTATAATGACAAGAATGGCAGCTATTATAAATATCAAACTTAAACATCTAAGATCCCAATAAAATCCTGCGAGTGTCATCGCTAAACCGAACATTAATACCTTCGTTAATGGATTTAATTTATGTATTGGGGTATCAGCATATTGATATTCCAACCATACAGGCATCTAGGACACCCTCCCTAAGTTTGCTTCAATAAATTCAATCATCTCCTCGATTGTAAGAATTGCTATATTATCAGAATCCCCTAAGAATTGAAAGCCTAGTTGAGCAATCTGTGGTGGTTTAATAAAAGCCTTCTCAAGAACATCTTTTCTTGAAAAAACTAATCGGGTTGGCCCATCAAGCAGTATTCTTCCCTCATACATCACAATAACTCTCTTACAAAATTCTGCTACTAATTTCATATCATGCGTAATGATTATTATCGTATGTCCTTGTTGATTTAAATGTTTCAAGACTTCCATTACTCGCTTACTAGACTCGCTATCTAGTCCCGTGGTTGGCTCATCAATAATGATATGCTTCGGCTTAATAGTAAAAATAGATGCTATCGCTAAAATTGTTTTAATATTCCTAGGTAAGCCAATAATATAATCCTCTTTATAATCTTCAAGGCCGAAGAGCTTTAACATTTCATCTATACGACTCTCAATAACATCTTCAGGAAATCCTAGCATTTTAGGACCATATGCCATTTCCTCGTAGACCGTTTTGCTAAATAATTGATTATCTGGATTTTGAAAAACATAGTTGACATGTGTTATTATTTGCTTAAGAGGAGTTGTTTTAACATCGAGCCCATCTACCAAAACTACACTATTTGGATCGTTGCTTTTAAGAAGTCCAACAATATTTAAGGCTAGAGTAGTTTTTCCTGAACCGTTCTGACCAATAAGCCCTACCATCTCTCCTGGCATTATTTTCAAGGAGATGTCCTTGAGAGCTTGAACGCCCCCCTCATATGTGAAACTTAAATTTTTTACAAGAATAGCGGGTTTCTCAGTACTTGTTATAATAGATTTATAACTCTTTAACTCACTATCTATCTTATTTTTAAATTTCTCAGTAACTTTTATATTGTTTGAGTTCATGCCTAATGATCTAAGAATTTCTATAGCTTCTTCTAAGGTTACAGGAACTTTAATATTAGGAGATATTCTTTTTCTCATCTCAAAAGCCAAATCAGTTACTTGAGGAAGTTTAACCCCCACTTTTTCAACCAACTCATTACTTAAAACCTCATCAGTAGGACCATCTAATAGGACTTCTCCGTTATTCATTAAAATTACTCTATTAACAAAATAAGGTATCACCTCTATATCGGGTCCAGACTCTGTAATTATAAGCGTCATATTTCGTTGTTTAGTTATGCTTTTAATAACTTCTAAAACTTGATACTTGCCTACTGGATCTAACATAGAAAGAGGCTCATCCAATGCAATTATATCTGGCTGCATAGCCATTATTCCTGCAATAGCTAGGCTTTGTTGTTGCCCTCCAGATAACTCATTTGGATTTCTTCTCTCTAAGCCTTTTAGACGAGTTGCCTCAAGTGCAAAATCAACTCTTCTTAAAATCTCTTCCTTGTCGAGGCCTAAGTTAGAGGGACCAAAGGCAACATCCTCCATAACTGTTAAAGCAAATGTTTGAGTTGCAGGATTTTCAAGAACGATCCCTACATGTTGAGCTAGTTCCGATATCGTTTTTTTCGATACGTCTATGCCATTAATATAAAGCTCTCCTTCTCGCTTACCGGGGAATTCGTAAGGAACAAGGCCATTAAGCGCTTTTAGTAAAGTACTTTTACCAGCACCAATAGGACCTATTATTGCAACAGACTCTCCTTTATTGATCTTGAGATTTATGTTCTTTAGAGCTGGTTTTTTTCGACCTAAATAAGTAAACGAGAAGTCTCTAAATTCAACGGACATTATTTTTTCTATCCTCCACTACTCATTACTATTTAAAGATTGCACAAAATAATATATAAAAATAATAAAAAATAAAAATAAAACTCCGTTACTTTTCAAGCATATATCTTGTTAACGTAGAGAGATATAAGCTCTCACCAATTATTACTCCAAAGATTATTGATACTATGGAAGTGGGGTACCAAGTAGCCATAGAAATTACAATCTTTGCAACAACACCTTCCCATGGATATCTTGGAATTCCTTCTACGATGAATAAAGCAAACCAGTGTATGAAGATCATTAATGGTATAAGTACGATCCAGTACTTAACAACCTCCTCTATCTTTATAATTTTCTTTTTTCTCACAACAGACCAATAAATTGAGGCGTTTATAGCCCATACGCTTGCGTCCCATAAAGCGAATTCAAGTATTGTGTATGGAGTTACCCATGGTACACCGCCAAGTAAATATCTAATAAATGCACCAACGAATACAGCACCAAATGTTATTATGGGTCCAAAGTATACTGCAGAAATTGATGTCACTAATGCAGCAAGGTCTACTCCGACATTCCATCCAATACCAAGAATTGCATAGAGAGCTGCCATTACACCCATTGCTGATAATGTCCAAGGAGACAATGGCTTATACTCCTGTCCCTTAACATATTTGCCTATTGGCGCAAGCCATTCTGGGTGTTTCATGAACCATATGATTCCAGCAATAGCGCTTAAGACTAAACCAAAAATGACATTTAAGTATGTTAAAGCCCATCTTATTGGGGAATCAGCAACTCCTAGTGCAGGTCCCCAAGGTTGCATTATTAAGTCAGCGATTATTACTATGATCCAACCGATTATCGCTATAATATAATATACTGGTAGTGGAAGTTTGGCTGCACCTTCTGACATAGAATCACTCTCACCATAATTTTTATTCTCTTACCTTTTAAAATACAAACATACTTATTTAAACTTTTATAGATATTTTTTAATTAAATGAAAA
>JAGGXT010000110.1 GCA_021162905.1 Candidatus Odinarchaeota archaeon
TCACTATAGTAATTATATTTGGTGTAAATATTATGTCGACTATAGCTATTAAGGAAGAAACAAAACGAGAGCTACTAAAATTTGTATCGGAGCTACAAATAAAATTAGGACGAAGAATAGACTTTGATGAGGCCATACGATTCTTGCTCATGTACAGAAGAAAGAGGAATCCCCGCTTATTAATTGAAGCATGTACTCCTATGGAGGATGTCGAAGAAGCTCTAAAAGAATTATATGAGGAGCGTAAAAAGGATGAAAAAAGATTTAATAGGTATTTTGGCCCTTGATGCCAGTACCCTGATTGATTTACTAATGTTATCTAATCGTGGAAAAGTGCTTCAAAAGGCACTTCTTGATGACTTAGTTGATGCATATACAACAGAATTCGCGATAATAGAAACAAAGTATATACTCTGTAGAAGACTCGGTTGGGACCAAGCTAATGCAAAAGTGGAGAGATTATTAGCGTCGGGTTACATTAATGTGATAAAAACTGAAGAAATAATGGATCTAGCAGCCAAATATAAATGTGATAGAAGCATCTCATTGGCTGATTCCCTAGTGTTAGCCTTGGCTAAAAAGCTTAATTGCAAAGCACTATTTTCTCATAAAGAAAAAGAACTCGCTGAGGAAATGCAAAAGAAAAAATTTGACGTCGAGATATTGTTCTTAGAAGATCATGCTACATAAATGAGAAGCTAAAAGTATTCAAATGGTGTTTCGTCAAAGCGTTACAAGATTACATACTACGTCAAACAATGATCTCTTCATCTCATCCAGTGAAGTTACATTTTTTGCCATTTTTATAGTATCTAATAATGAGAGTGCATCAGAAATCGCCTGTTGCAGATGACTCCCGCTACCTTTCCACTAACTTTTTTCGAGTGCCCATTTAAAAAAAAGCAAAATTTAAATCGTAGATCTTGCTAAATAATTTGTGAGAAAAAATAAGACTTCTTTATAAAAATTTGATGACTAGTTCTTAAAATAAGTTAGAGTTTACATATTTAGATATTAATAAGTAACCCTATACTTAACTGATAGGAATCGTGAGAGGGGATAGAATAAATGAATGAAAGTGATGGTGAAGATGAGGTTAGCGTTTTTAAAAATATAGATAACTTTTTTGCTGAAAACAAAAACATAATTGAGCGTCCCAAGGTACTCATAGCATTTTTACAAGAGTTAAAAGAGAAGTATCCAATTACGTATAAGTCAGCTATTCCTAAAGTAGCCAAACGATACATAAACATTCTTAAAGAGAGTGAAGAAACAAAAGGAAAAAAAGCATTTCTCAAAAAAACCTTAGATTTTTTAAAGCTTGTGAGAAAAGAAGACGAAATACTTTTCTATGACGTGTTTAAATTCTTTAGGTCCGAGATAGTTGAGTATGCAAAAAAGAATATAACCGAGCCAATAATTTTCCAGATTTTAACATCCTATCAAGAGCTAGGCCATGATGCATTTTCACAGCTCGTGAAGGAAATCTCTATTGAAATTCATGAAATATTAGTTAATCAACTTCTGAAAATAGACTTTGATAATATTTTTAAAGGATTTCAAAATTATATAGTTTCAACGCTCTCTAAGAATGAGATACCTGTGGGTAAATATGAAATAAGCGCATTCAGAGAGTTACTCCAAGAGATTAAGAAAACCCTTCCTGGATTACTCCCATTACTGGACTTCTTACTGATTTTAGAGTACTTAGATACATTGATACCGGGGTATAGCTCATCATTCGCCAGTTTTATCGTTCAAAAAATTAAATTCTCGAAAAATAAAGATGTAATATCTCAAATATATTTGATTAAGAAGATTTCAGAAAGAACACATTACCTGGCAAATTCACTATTGTTACTCCTAAAAGAAGACTTAGATAAGGACTTTGAAGACTTTGCTTCTAGTGATATGGAGAAAAAAGCGATACTTGCTAAAATTCTATCACACATGGACAACTCAACACTTTCACTAATAATATCATTGCATCCAAAACATCTAGAAAAGATATTATCTTCCTTAAGCGGTAATGAAATTCTTAATCTTTCTGAGCTGGCATATTTAAAATCACCAGAAAACTTAAAGACGCTTGTTGAAAATTATCCAAGCGTTTTCTTAAATGCTGTTGATTATCTATTTTCTTACAACAAAGAACATCTTCCAAAATATTGTATGCTAATTCACTCTGCAAATCCCAAGTCGGTAGATATGTTCTTTGATAAGATTGTGGAACATCTTCAACTAAACAATGGAAACCTTGACTCTGGTACAATTCAAATGCTTTTTGAGATTCTGCCAATGTTTAACAAAGAAAAATCTGTTGAAATTATCAAAAACAATATACCAAAAATCACCGAATACATTAATAGTGCAAATATTATTGACGTAACGCAATACATATTCATACCTTCAACACATACGCACAAAGATATATTCTCAAATCTTTTTGAATCTACATTCAGAACTATATTCAATAATAAACTGAAACAATCAAAACTAAATGAATTGGCCGAACTAATTATCTACTTTGCATTTAGACGGGAAAACTTTGTAGAAGAAGAACCACTTGTGGAAAAATTAGCAGAGTCATATATACAAGAGAAAATTAGAGGTGCAACGCTAAAAGAAATCTTAGAATACTTACAGTATCTAAGGGTACACAGCCTAAATCTATGTAAAGCACATTATGCTAAATATGTTTCTAATCTTGATTTAAGTGAAAAAATGAAGGAAGCTGCTCCAGAGCAGACATTGCAGTTTTTAGAGTTACTACAAGAGATATACGATGGAACACTTCTATTTTCTGAAAAAATCATAAAACGATATTACAATGTTATTTTAGAAATTCTTAAATCCGCCTCACTTACTGATGGGCTAAAGTTTCTTAAATTTGTTCCAACTACTGACAAAGTAAAAGATTTACTAAAGGATAAACTTAGAAAAGCATTAAAAGAAAATGACTTAAGCACAGCTTTGAATTACTTTGAGAAACTGTCGAAGGAAGAAGAGTTAATTGATTTACCAGAGTTGTGGCTTGAAGGAATGTACGTTTTAAGAGATTTATTCATCGAAAGCGATCATTCGAAACTCCCAGAGTTCTTGAATTCAATAATTAAAGTTGCAACATGGCGATTCTTCGAAGTAAATCCATTCTCTGAAGAACTGTACAACAAAGAAGCACAAAGAATTATGGCTATGTTCCTAGAATCTTATCTCAAACCAATTGCAGATAAGTTAGCTAAGGACGATAATAAGAAACTCATTGATTTCATAATAGAATTAGCTAAGCATAATAGAGTTTTAGCAACAGATATTTGCAAAGATTACAAAGATGTAATTGCTGGTGCCTCTCTAGAAATACCAATGGATAAGAAGATAATGCTGGCTAAAGCTTTGGTAAACCTTCCAATTTCCGAGGAAACACAATACGTTCTTATCAAGATTGTGAACGAAGAGATCTTTAACAAACTTAACTTATATGAATCTTTAAAGTTAATTGCACTCACGATGTTCATATCTAGCAAAGTACATAATGAACTAAAGCAGAAATGGAGTCATGTGTTACAGCACAAGGAAACAGAAGAAATTTTGAGGAGCCTTCCATACTTATTGTTTATGAAAAGAAGTGCTAAGAGTAAGGTTAAACAACTTGCAACAGAGTTACTAGACTCCCTTCGACATCATATTGAGCCTATCATGCATTCTATGACATATGATGAAAGGATCCTCTTCTTAAAACAAGTTTTACAACTCGACGACTTTGAGACCGTATTAAGGAACTTGATTTCATCAAATCCAGAGCTTATTATAGACGAAAAAATATTCATTCAGCTTCCACAACATGAAAAAGAAAGCATATACGAACTTTTAAGATTGTGGATTCCAGATTTAGCTAAAAGATTAGACAAACTTATGAAAGAACACTATGAAGTAGAAAAGTGTCCTAGCATTGAATTAAAAGAGAAAGACACGCTCAACAAAGAGCTCCTTTCTGAACTAAAGAGATTATTCAGAAAGAGGAGTAGTGAAGAAGAATAAATGATTTTTTTATTTTTTTCTTTTTAAAAACATACAAAAAGAAGCAAAGAGTTAATAAAATAGAAGTAACTAAACTAACTAAAGGTTTTTGCATGAGAATTCAATTCCTAGGAGCAACAAATGAAGTTACAGGATCAATGCATAGGGTTATTATTAATTTTTTCGAATAACAATACAATTGCAAAAAACAAAATCATAGATAACGATTATGGACTAAGTCTTTCTAACTCATTGAATAAGCTTAGAGACAAAAAGCAACAATACTTTAATTTCAAGTAACGTTATAGCAGAGAATGGGAAAAACAGCAGCATCATAACAGATACAAGTAAGGATAATAAAGTCATAAGCAATGAAATCAAATACAATTTAAATAGCGGAATTCATATCTATGAATCAAACAACACTGTGATAATAGGTAACATTATTCTAAATAACTCAAACTATGGAATATTCAGCAACTACATAGTGTTTAATAAAAATAATGTCCATATAGTGAGGGCTGCTTTGTTTTAATTTTCACAGAACCAGTAAAAGTAACTATCTCAAGAGCTATTTGTGTGATGTTTAAATCAGTAAGTGTCTCATAAACAGCTACTTTTATATTACGATATCCCCAAACATATAGTTCACACTTCTCATATTCATAGGTGTCAAGTATATCATCCACAATTGTTCTAATTGGTGAATTAGAGTTTACAAAAGCTTCAAATGAAATAGCATCACCTTTATTAACAGCCCATCCTTTAGTCAATGTATGACTGCTTTCAAATTGAATTACTTGTAAAGCACACACAGAAAGCAGCGAAATAATGAATGTTACAGATAACGCTATTTTACACTTCTTTGATACACTCATGAGGAATGAGGATTATCCTCACTAGATTCTAATCTATATAATGTAAAAATTATACAAAAAAACAGCTTATTTTTGTTTTTGTGTTATTG
>JAGGXT010000090.1 GCA_021162905.1 Candidatus Odinarchaeota archaeon
ATTATGGTGCTCCAAATTCCATCGAGGAATTTATTCAACGTAAGGGAAGAGTTGGACGAAGTTTAAAAGATCGGCCGCTGATCATTCTTGTTACCATGCCAAATCGACTCATGGACAATCTTTATTTTGCTTATCCGGACTATTTATTAAGCGGAGAACTTACAATACCAAACATAAGCCCAAATAACTATTATGTTATACGGGACGCAGTTAGAGCAACGATATTAGATCAAATGGCATATATGAATATTTTTGGCAGAGACGAACATGCCCTAAGAAGAGTCAAAAATCAGGTTATTAAAGAACTTTTTTATAGAGAAAGCGAAGTAGAAAAATACTCATTACAGGAAGCAAAACATATAGTACCAGGTTTTAATGAAGATATCCTAAAAAATATAATAAAATTCACAATAAATCGTGCACGTGAATCAAGAAGTCGAACGGGCGGGTATTAAAAATGGGTAATTATTCTGATCTATTTGATGTACAGTTATTAACTATTTCCCCTCCAAAGGAATTTACATTCCGCATAAATGGCCGAGAATGGGGCTATCAATATTTGAAATTTGTTATGCCAGGAAACATCACTGCCAGATTTGGATCCCCCGAAAGAAAGTTTTCTTGGGTTCCACCCAAACTTCATCCACGCTTCCCCTTTTCATTAGAATTGAGTAACTATTCGCTTCATAAGGTTAGTGAACGCTCATTATCAAGCTTGCAACTACCATATTTTATTAAAAATTTATTTGGAGAAAAAGAGGTTATTTATCTTGCGTACATAGAGGAGGTGTATCTCAGTCCTGTTGACATTCCTCCCAACAAAAACTATGCAGAGAATTTTTTCTTAAATTTCAATGAAGATGGTACATGGGAGGTAACTGAAAGTAGAACAAAAAATTCATATGCAATAAGATATGATAGCAAAAGTTTCCCTCTCGAATCATTAATAATTTTAGATCATACAACCCCTTCAAGGACCTTTAAAATTCCACAACCCCTGAGCAATATAATTGGAGACAACATAGAATTCTATAATCGTTATAACAGCACGATTCACGCCTTTCCTATAATATACGGTTCATCTCTTGATATTAAATTTAAGCACGGCAATACCATGGGACGAATAAAGGGAATTTACACATTTGTTCACGAAGGTCGCCATACAATAATAGTGCTCTCAAAGGCTTTTTCGGGCATACCCTACATACGACTGGAAGGCTTTAACATTCCAGTAAATACGCAGCGACTCGTTTCAGTAGTTGAGAAAACTTCAAGTAATCTCGATAAAAGGCTTTTCCTCAAGGCTTTGATGGTTGACTTGCAATTTAACCTACTTTCTCAAGTTGATTTGGAACTTAATATTTTTGACATGGAACAAATTTGTCGCAGTTTTGCGATAACATACTTATTGGAAAAAACTAAGGAAAAAATCGATCCAGTCGTCTTCGAGTTGCTAGGAATAACGCCTGGAAAAGATTTCGTGTTATATAATGACATGTTAGTGGTTTCAACCATAGCTAATAAGCTATTCGGAAAAACGGATTGGTCAGAACAACTAAATAACGATAAGATAGCGGAATTAGTTTTAAACATTTTTAAAAACACCGAAAACAGAATTGGGAAAAATAAAAAAACATTTTACACCAATATTTTAGCTCACACTATTGCTCATGCATTACGTGATGCTGCAGCTCTAGTTAGTGGTTTAGATTCTATAATACCTATAATTGATTTAAAAGATCCTACAGAAACAACATCAAGAATCAGCGTAGTTGAAGAAATTCCTGCAACTGGTTTTGCAAGTGTTGTTGAAAGAAACTACGATGCATACTTGACAGAAAAACAAGGAATTATACGTACACCCAACGATTTTATGTCATATCTTGAATCGATTATTCTCACAAATCGTATACTTGATACAGAATTGTTTATTTATGACAAAGTGATTCCAAACTTATCTGAAGAAGATGCTGAGAAACTTAAGAATATAGAAAATAATTTAAAGCTTGCCAGCGAAATTGAAAAAATTCTTCGATGTAAATTACCGAGTGAAGTTGAGCTCTCAACGATAAGAAGAGTAATTCGAAATTTGCGTATTTTTAGGGAGATTTGGCTTGGATACATTTATCTGAAAAATATTTTTGGCACAGAGCCCTTTTCAGAGTTTTTCTCTTGGTTCCTTCTGAACTTATCTAAAGGAGAAATTCCAAAAAGCTTAGAAGATAGATTTAAAAAAATTCTTGAATATTCTTCCCATTTAATTCCAGAAGAACAGAAAGATATTATAAAACTACCCGGACTTAGAGCGTTATACCACGAATTGTCTAAAACGATAGAACCTACAGAAAGAGTCGACACAGTCTTTCGCGGACGGGTGGAGTCGTTAATTCCACTAATATGTACTTATGACGATTCATTTGCATTGACAACTCAAAAATGTGGATTGGGCATACCTAGTGCGACTAAATATCTTATTGACTACTTATTTCTTCGCAACTCATATATTCTTTCCATCAAAACACCTACGGAATTAGACAGCAGTGTAATAACTAAAAAGGAAAGGCTTTACATCACTAGTAGGGACTCCGATGCAAAAACCATGATGAAAAGAATCGAAGAACTTCTTGTTAAAAATCCAAATTTGCAGCTAAGAATCCCCAAACTAACTACATATATTTATTCGTCAGTTGGACACCCGCAAATAATAACTATAACGTGTTTAATCAAGAGTTGAGATGATGAAAGTGATTCTACTAGCAAGTAAATACACACTTACTAAAGTATCGAATCTAGAACTTATAGGAGATCGAGTGGTTGAACTTTTTCTATCCATGCAACTCTTTGAAGACGACATGTACATTATTTCTCCTTGGATAAGAAACTTCAAACATTCAGTTTATGGTAAATTAGTACCTCAAAGTATGTTAATCTCGCCGAGCCCCAGTTTACTTGACTTACTTCGATATGCAAAAGTAAATAACATAATAGTGAAAATATTGGTGAAACCAATTCATGAATTATTCAATTCAGAGTATATTCGAACCCTAACAAGTGTTACCATCAGAGACCCGCTGAATCCCGCAATTTCTTTACTTATTAACCAAACACTTGCCCAAATGCATATGCTTCGCCTACTTTATAACATAATTCGGGAAAAATTAGCAGAAGTCCGTTTTCTAGAACGCCTACATACAAAAATAATGGCAACAAGGAAATTTGCAATAATAGGATCATCAAACTATACAGAATCTGGTTTAAACTACAACGTGGAGACTAACATTTTTGTTAGCGGTACCGATGCTGAACAAATATACGAACTTGCAAAAAACATGTGGGAAGCAAGTCAACCTGTCTCAGTATACAAAGAAAAACGATTCTCAATATGGGAAGACAAATACAACGAGTTACTAGAAGCACTAAAAATATATAAGAGAAGCGTTAAAAATCCTGACCCAAGATTAATAGATTTAATGAATCTATTAACGAGAATAATAGCTATATGACCTTATAATATTTTTAACTACTCGTTAGGGAATTCTAATAACTTTGTGATCTTTCTATAATCTAGTTTGTGTTGTTCTAATAGCACACCTATCTTTAAAATAAAAATGGAAAACACAAAATTGAAAATATAAAGTAATCTGGTTACTGAACCAACACTTGTACTTAATTTCACTGGTAGGGACGTTAGCAAAAATTCGATTTCGACGCCAAATGGAAAACGTTAAACATGGTTTCCAAGTCAGGACAAAATATTTCAAGGATAATTTACGTTCACTTACCATAATTTTCCAAATTAATAAAACAATAACATTCTTGAAATATCTACGAAGACATTTATGGAGATTGAAATAATGATGTTTAATAGTGAATTTATGAGGAATTCTCTTGAAGAGGCTTATGAGAGACTTAAAGGTATATATTTTAGTACATCTGCTTTGAGAGTTGTTCGGATGTATTCACCAAGGGATTCTGCAGATTTGGAGCTTTGGACTTTGTTTTGTGCAATTACTGATTTTCAGATATCCGTCATTAAATGGCTTATTCCTATGTTATCTGGTCTTTGCGAAGAAATTGAAGGTAAAGGCCTTAAATTTATAGATCTAATTTACGATCTTCAGTTGGCTAGAAAACTACTTTCAACTTTTAGTTGGGGCAGTAATAAAAAGGGATTTGCACATAGATTTATAGACTTGGAGGATTTAATTTGTCTTTTTACTTCACTTAAGAATATACTGACAAATTATGGTTCACTTGGAAATTTTGCAAAAAATCTCTATGAAGATGCAATGGATGAAGGTTTAGAGGAACCCCTTGAATATGTGGTTAAAGGTTTAGCCCAGGAACTTAGAAGCCATTTTCCAGATGTCTATGGTAAGACAGGTATGCTTGTGCCAGATCCTTCGGGGAATTCTGCGTTTAAGAGGTTGAATCTTTTTCTTAGGTGGATGGTTAGGCCTTATCCTGATCTTGGCCTTTGGAATTTTATTGATAAGAGGTTTTTGCTTGTCTCTCTCGATATTGGAGTGTTGAGAACTGTTAGCCGTGTTTTCGATGTAAGGTTTGCTGGTGGATCTGTATGGAAGAATGTGTTGAAGGTGACGAAGCTTTTTAGGAATATTAATTCGGAGGACCCTGTTAAATACGATTATGTGTTTTCTAGACCTGCGATTATGGGTTATTGTGCTAAAGATCCTGCTAGAAATAGATGCTATTTATGTCCTTTGAATGAGATTTGTAGTTCTGCTAGTTTACCTTTTAAGCCTAAAGTAAAACCTTTAACTTCAAGTAAGGAAAGAAAGATACTCGATGAATTTTTAAAAATTGATGGAGATAAATTTGACGAGATTAAGACTGAATATCCTGTTGGTGGTAAGAGTATTGATGTTGTAGCGCATGATAGGAATTGCAACTGGTATGTGATGGAAGTGGAGGAAAAGTTGAATTATACGGCGATTGGTCAAGCTGTTACTTATAGGAAACTTTTCACGGAAATTAAGAAAATAAGACCGAAGGCTGTGATTATATGTAGAGATGCTCCGCTTGATTTAAAGGCTGCTTGTGAGGTAGATGTGGGCATAGAAGTAATTTTAGTGTAGAAAAGCTAAAAGACGAAATTTTTCGGGGGATTACAGAATTTACATTATTTATAAGTAAAAGTTGAAAGATGTTATTAGAGCGTTGAAGGTTGTATTCGTGTGTTCTTTTGTTCTTTTTACATAGTTTGATGGGTGAAAATTAAATGGAGTTTAGTCCAACAGGAAATTATAGGGGTAAACTGTTGATGATTTCGGAGGGAGAACTTCTATATAACGGTGACACTGAAGGCTAAAGTATCTCTCTAGAATGTAGAGAGATATTAGTACCATAAAAAGATGTTTTAAGTGTTGTTTCAAGTTTGTCTGGGCCTATTGGAACAATGTTTTTTAGCTGCCTTGAATATTGCTTCAGACCAGCTTCTAGGGCCTGGTCCTGGTGGAAGTGGGCATTCGTATTTGTCTTCGATGTCTTTCCGTATGAACACTTCAATCTTGCTGTTGAACAGTATGAACAATGCTGGTTTTATTGGAGGTATCTGGTAGAAGTCTATTAACATTATCTTGTTTTCTTCGATTTTTATCGTGCCTTTAAATCTGCATACTGAGTACATTGTGTTGTCGCTCAGTCTTTTGTAGACCATTATGCAGTACCCGTCCTCGTATTTGTAGAACCTGATTTCAAGTAGGGGTCTCAGACTTGGGCTATCCACTATTTGAATTTTGTCCTCCTTAACCAGTATTTGGGCAATTGTTGAGTACATCATTCTATATGACATTTTCTTAATCCCCAAATCTTGTGATTTCAACCTTCTTTGATTGTACACTCAGTATTGGTTTGTTCTACCCTGATTTTCTACTTTACTACATGTTTTTAGTTTTGTAGGCGACTGAAGGTCTGGTAATTGTGGTTGCTATTATGATTAGAGTCGTTTTAAGTATGTTCACTTTTTATATGGCTTCATAAATAGGATTCAGCTTCCTAGAGAACGCTTCAGCTTCTATAACATTTACTCTGTACAGATTTAGACTCAATTATTGAGCTTACTAGTCTAAGAAACTTTTTTGCGGTTTTAACAGCTCTTTTAGCGTCTTTTTCGTTACCTTCGCTACCTTCATGCACTATACTACTACGTAAGTTGTAAAGTTCTGCAATGTCGGGCATAATCTTTTTCAATTCTTTAATAATATTATTAAGGTTGAGAATTTCGAGGAGGGGGAATAAAAACTTGCTTATTTTGTTAGGTAGGTTCTGTGCGTTCTTGTACTTCTTTCTTAGTTCATTTTCACTCTTATGTTTTTTCATAAAGTGGTTTTTGAGTGGTGTATTGAAGATTATGTTTGAAAGCGTGGATTCCATCGCTATGACACTTTGGAGTATAGTTAGATTCCATTGCTCTTTATAGTAGGAAATTATTGCTGCGTCGAGATATTCCCACGAAGATGATAATATGTCATAGAATGTTCTAGGGGGCTTCTTAATCATATAGTTAAGAATCGAACTATGTACTTCCCTTCCTAACTGCTTACCGACAACAATCATTGAATTTTCTTTTACCAGCATAAACTGGTATGAATCCACAACTTTGTTATTTATAATTACAGTTACTTTTACTCGTTTCTTGAATTCCTCTAGGTTCGCTGGAGGCTCTACAACACCTATGTTGTAGTATATTCCTGTAATTCTTCTGAACCCGACTATGAGGCTTTTTAGTAATTTAAATGCTGTATTTACGTGTTTTTCTCCTATTCTTCTAGCTTTTGACACGTCTTGTGCTACACTTTTCTGCTCATCTTCATTTAGCTCAATTACTATGGTTGCTAAGGTTTTAAAGGGAAGCTTACCATATACATGTCGTTTGGGGATTCTTTCTATATAGATCTTTGCTCTACGCTTACCCTTTACCTTAAGCTCAAACATTTCACACTCATAAGGAAAGCAGAAAGGTAATTCGATGGTGCACACTATGGAGTGTTTAAAGAATTCTTTATGGCAAAGCTTGTCATCTTGTATGCTCTTCTGATGGCTAATTAGAAGCTTCTCTACAACTGTTTGAGGGTTGAGGTCGTATGTTCTGCTCAGTTCCATTAGAGCGTCATAAGCTTTGCCTCTAACTTTAAGTATAATACGTTTTCTAGGCATACGATCTTACCTACTTAGGAAACTTTTCGCTTCAATAAATCTATGTATTTTAGGTTGAAAATAATTGGTAACTATTTAAATGGATAATTGGATTCGTTCAATATATGTTTGTTTAGTTTGTAATTTGCTGGTTGTTACATTTGTGGATGATGGTTATTTAGGTAATGTGTATTGTTGTGAATAGGGCTTGTAAAAGTAGGTTTATTCTTTTTACGAGTTTCTGCCACATATCTTTGTATTATTTTACTGTTTATTTGGAAAGTGTGAATGTTTTTCGCTTTTAAGTGTTCTTGATACTTTTTGTGATGTTTTGCCTTTTTTCTGGAATTAAAGATGGATTAAGGTTTTCCATTTATGTGTGTTTTTATTGTATTCGAGTTTTATGAATTTTTGTAGTTGAAGTTCGTGTGTTAGGCGGGGG
>JAGGXT010000180.1 GCA_021162905.1 Candidatus Odinarchaeota archaeon
GAATAAGAGAAGTTTTATTACTAAAAAAATTAAAATAAAGAATAACAATATTTTGAATATAGGTTTTGTATAATAATTCGTCGTTGTAGATTATTATGAGTATTATCTTTATTAAAAATAGCTGAGGGTTATCCATGGCTGAAGACATGTTTGAACGAATATTATCAGATATAATAAAGGGAGAAAGCGGAATAAAAAAGGTAATTCTGGTAGACCGTAGTGGCTTAACAATTTCTCATGTTTCTCGTGATGTAGGGTCACCCGTGGATATCGAAAGTATCGGCGCCATAGCAAGTGCTGTTTTTGGAGCCAGTGAGGAACAAGGCAAAAACCTAAGAATTGGAAAATTAGATCTCGTTACCTCTGAATTTGAAAATGGGAAGATTTTCGCAGCTAGTTGTGGTCAGGGGATTTTAACTGTTGTTACTGATAATAATGTAAACATAGGTATGGTACGTTATCTCATGCAGAAAACTTCTGAAAAATTGAAAAAGGTATTAGATGAGTTCTTATCCGCAAAACCATATTCTCCAGAAGGTGAGGATGAATTTTCAAAGTTCTTAGGGGAGATGTAGCTATAATTAGCAGTCATATTATGCAGTTTTACCTTAAATTTATATTATTTCTACTTGATTCTTAATGGGTGATTTTTGTTATGTCCGTTGATATACAAGAAAAAATAATGTCTCTCTTAAAAAAATTAAAAGATGACGTTCCTGAAATTCAAACAATAGCATTAGTAAGTCCAGAAGGAAGCCCTATTGCCATTTATCCGGAGGAGGATAATCCTGAAAGAGATGTAAAAATAGCCGCTATTACCGCATCTATGCTAATTTTAGGTCAACATGCAGTTTCAAAATTAAAAAGAGGGCGTATGAAAGAGGTTGTAATTAGAGGAAAAGATGGCTATGTAATTACACTCTCTGCTGGTGATACCGCAGTTTTAACAGTAAGTGTTCCAAAGGATCTGAAATTAGGGCTATTGTATTATTATATTATTCCTGTGGCTAACGAACTAGGGGAATTATTAAAGAGTGTTCAGTCTCAATTTAAAATAATATAGTTTTTTAATAGCAAAAATTAATGCATTAGAAAATATAATATACAAAAAAGGGTCTATATTTTTCGTTAATTATATTTTCATTTTTGAATAATGACAATTTCAGGTGAATCAAATGGTATCTGTTGATAAGGTAAGAGAAACTATATCCAGAATAATGGATGAAGTCCCAACAATAGAGGGGATAATAGTCTCTAAGGTTAATGGTCAAATAGTTGCGGCTCAAACTATAACTCATTTTGAAGAAGCAGTGCTTCAATCATTTGTGAGACAAATTTTGGATTCAGCGCGACTTTTAGCTTCAGCTAGCAGTAGCGTTAAGAAAGGTGTACTTAGAGATGTGCTTGTAAATAGTAGTAAAGGGTCGTTCTTGATGGTTGGAGCATCTGATATAGTTATAATATCACTTGTGGGAGTTGATGGAAAGCCTCATATAGCATTAATTCGAAAAAAGTTAGAAGCAATTCTGAAACAATTAACATAGAATTAACTATTAGCGCGATTGTAATACATTGATATTCTTTTTTCAATTCTTAATAATCTATTGTAATTGATAAATGAAAAAATTAAAAACAAAGATATGCCACTTCTCTTTTTAGTTAGGAGGGAAATATGTGGTATTTATCCAAAAACTTGAAATAACTAACTTTAAAAGCTTTGGCGGAACAACGATTGTCAGATTTTCTAAGGGATTGAATGTCATAGTTGGGCCTAACGGGGCTGGTAAAAGTAATATTCTAGACGCTATAGTTTTTGCTTTAGGAATATTGAGTGCTAAATTTTTAAGGATGCGTGTTTTAAGTGATATAATTTTTAACCCAGAAGTGGGGAAATCGAAATTAAAACCAGCAAGATCTGCAATCGTGAAAATATATTTTGATAATTCTGATCGTTTTTTTCCAGTTGATTCAAAAACTGTGATTATCTCAAGAGAGTTGCACAAAGATGGGAGAAGCATATATCGTCTTAATGGCCATATAATAACTAGAAATAATCTTTTAGATTTTCTTCAATCAGTTGGTTTATCTCCGGATAATTATAATATAATCCCTCAGGGAAAAATTAGTGAAATTGTTAATATGAACCCTATGCAAATTCGTGGCCTTATAGAAGAGATTGCTGGCATATCTTCATATGATGAAAAAAAAGAACTTGCTATGAAACAATTGCAAAGGGTTGAGAATAATTTATCTGCAATAAAAGCTGTTCTTGTCGAGAATGAACGAAAATTAGAACAATTGAAAAAAGAAAAGGAGGACGCCGAGAAATATAGACATCTCTCTCAGCAATTAGAATTTCATCAACAAGTGTTAATAAGAAAACGATTAGAAAATCTTCATGATGAACTTAGAATGTTGGAAAATGAATTATCAGAAAATAATAGAATATTAGAGGAAATATCTCGAGAGATTGATTTACTTAGAGAAGAAAGAAATAGCTTTATTAAAC
>JAGGXT010000199.1 GCA_021162905.1 Candidatus Odinarchaeota archaeon
AGCAAAATTCTGCCCAAACTGCGGAGCCTCACTCCAATAACTAATACGCGCGAAAGCAACCGATATGTTAACCAATAAAATAGATGAAAAAATAAGCAGAACATTTGCCGCGCTATACCCGCAACTACTCTTTTAAACAGTATATAACCCCAGAAAAAGAGAAGTTAAAATATGAAATTACACTTAGCGCGATATAAATTTCAAATTAGGCAACTGGATTTAGCTCTAAGTAAAATTCGATGGCAAAGCTTTGAGCAGTTGAAGGTGTCCCAGTCTTACCATAAACAGTAATCGAAATCTCATGAGAACCTTGAGGTACTGTAACATTACCACCCCACCCATGCCAAGAATAAACAGGATAATCTACAGAACTACCTCCACTAATCCTTTCCTCATACCGCCAGTAAGGACTAGGAAGTGTATTTTTGAAATCACCATTCTCAACCACCATTAAATGAATTACATCTCCCCCCACTGTAATATTCGCGTAAAGATTACAAAAACAGCTAATCCACTCTTCTCCAACATCTGTTTCACCTCTGCCATTTACTCTCGGTGTAACTTATTGTCAACCCGATGCATGGGCACCCTTCTCTCAGACATCATAATAACCGCCCTTCTCTCAATAATAGCATCTGGCAATATTTGTCCCCTATCGCGAGGATTAAGACGCCATATCAACCCCAACCGTTTAGGCGCCTTCTCAATATCAATAATAAAAACATTTTCATCACCATATTTTCTCTTCAACTCCGCTATTGTTACATCTACTATTTCACGGCTACACTTGGGATTCGCCACAAAAATAACCTCTCTACCATCTGGAGACAAAGAAATTCCAGGTATCTCAAACCAAATACTTTCCTCTTCAGCAAGAAGCTTCTCGATATCATCAAATTTAATATTATCACCTATATCAAGCCACTTCTCCACGTTCTCCGGAAGTTCATCTATCAAGCCGAGTCTAAAAGAATACGAAATCCTATCCTCCAAATAACTCAAAAAGAAATCCATCTCCATTTCCCTACTCAAGAGAAGAGCCTTCATCCCACACCACCAATAACTCGCAACATTCGCCATCCCCATAAAAACCAACTCGTCCCTATTAACGCCCCTCCTATTCTTCTCAATAAAAAGAAGCTTCTCACTTTCTTTCTTCAAAATTTCATCAAAATTCTCCACCTCTATCCCACTCCAAATAGCACCCATGAAAAAACAAAATAATCTTAATAAAAGGTCTTGTATTCTATTCAAGGCTCTTCCACTTGGTTCTATTTTGTATTACTTAATTTTTAAGTATTTTTAAGTTAATTTAAATTTTATAACTATTGTTCTCAATTACGAAATATCGTTCCCCTATCTAAATATTCACAACTCTAATTTCAAATCTATGTGTCAGTCGCATACTAAAACTTTACAACATAATGATTCCTTAGATATTTCTTCATCTTATCTCAAGAAACATTACATCAAGAACAGAAGGTGAAACACCAGCTTTCTTCCCAAACCAATGAGCAATCTTAGCAACATCTCTTTTATTACCTCTAAAATTAAACCTCTTTTCAAATGCATTAACAATTCGTGCATCCACGGGAAGTTCACATTCCAAAGAACTAAAACAACTTTCATCATACCATATCTGAAAAACTTCTTCACCACCTGAAAAAGAGCTAACTGCTTCCCCCAAAAGTTGTTTAACAAAGCTTTTATCCCTTCTCAAAAACATTACAAACATCCACAACCGTTTCCAAGCACCTAACAACCCTGCCCGGCCATCCTTAAGCCTGTAATCATCATAAAAACCAGGCGAACCTAATAGCTCCCTGAAAACACCGTAAACAAAACGGTAAAGCGACCCTTTTCCATAAGGCTTCAGGGATCTTATTTTATCTATAAACCAGCGAGAAAAACTACAACCATATTTCCTTTTCCTAAGAGTTCCCAAAGTCCTCCCTATATACGAACTTTCATCGAGGCGAACTCGAGGATAAGGAGGCGTAAAACCTCTTTTAATAAACTTTGCTACCTCATAAACACCATTATTCCACACTTTCCAAACAGGAACTCGCCTATCCAAAATGCAACAAAACCAGAAAGCAAGCAACCTTTCATCCGAATCAAGTCCATAAGAATTCCTATCATTAAACAGAATATCCATAGCTCCATGAAATTCACGCCACTCATCCCCCGTCTCAAACCGTTTCTTATCCTTTTCAATAAACTCGTCCTTATACCTCAAAAGCTCTTCCAAAACTTCATCAGAACCACGCCTCCGCACTTCCCGCTTCTCCTCCTCACCTACCTCACCAGCAACAAAAGAAGAGGGCACCCTCACACCAACACCACCACAGGTACAAGACACCACACTAAAACCAAGTCTCCTCAAAACTCTATTTGTCTCCTCACCACCTGAAAAAGCATAGAAAGGTAATTCTTGGCCATACTGAAACAAGCAAGCCTTGGAAATTACAAATTTAGGCGGATAATGGCGGCCCTCATAAACAAGACAATATTTTCTCGAAGTCCGACCAGGAGGAACACGAATTTTTCCTTCATCTATAGCCTTAAGAACCTTCAAAACGCTTTCAAAAGTCAGCTCATACAACATATCTCTCTTAGAAGGCAACCCCTTAAACCCCCACATATTTTCGACACAAAACTATTTAAAGATTTTTTAAAAAGTGTTGAGTTAAAAACCTAAAAGATGTAAAGATAAAAGCGCCCGCTAAAACAGGTGTAGTGTAATGTTCAAATCAGAACATTTAACTAAAACGCTATTTATAATCTCCTGCAGTGCAACAAAAGATTCGCAATACGAAGAAGATAAAAAATGGGAAGACATAATTCACCTAGTAAAATACTCAAGATTCCAAGAGTTCACCTCAATACGCAAAGAACTAATGAATTTTTACTCCTCCATCCAATCTAATAT
>JAGGXT010000134.1 GCA_021162905.1 Candidatus Odinarchaeota archaeon
ATCAAAATTTCAAAAGAGGTATTAATTATATTATAAAACTCATCCAAGATATCAATCTTAAATAAATATGGCACAAAAAGAAAATTTGTATCTAAAATTATACAAAGATTGCGTTTGTTTTTATCCCTTGATAATACCATATCCAACTAAACGCCACCGACCACTGATTTTCTTACTTATCGCGATTCTACTGTCCTCCTCGATACATATAGGCTTCCTTAGACTTATTGATATTTCTTCTCCTTTAATATCAGTAATTACGCCCAAAGTCGCAGCTGTTCCAGCATTTATTAGTAATATTTCATTTTTTGTTATCCTTTTAATAGTTTCAATACGTGAAGTCATACTTGCTAAATGTCGTTCAATGAAGTGCAACTCTATGTTTAATGAATACCTAACTGGTGGAAGTGTTCCAGGCTTTCCTAATACATTCCCAACTAAGGCATCAGCTTTGGTTAAAGACGGATCTAATAACGTCCCAACTCCAATTAAGCCACCTGGTTTAGCCTCCATTAGATCATCTCCTAAACTTGTCCTTAATGAAACGACCTCAGTATATAAGGGTTCATATATTATTTTCCCCATATGAGTGCGTTTTATCCCAGGGGCTATTTCTATTTCATCCCCAACTCTCAGCAATCCTTGAATTAGTGACCCACCTACTACACCACCTACTAGATTTTCTGGAGGCGTTCCAGGTTTATTTACATCAAAAGATCGTGCAATATACATCCTTGGAGGTTTGCTCAAATCTCGTTTCGGCAGTGGAAAATGTTTGTATATAGCCTCTATTATTACATCGACATTTATCTTAAAAATAGCAGATATTGGAATTATGGGAGCATTTTCAGCAGGAGTCCCCTTAAGTAAATTTTTAATCTGATTATAATTTTCAATAGCTTCTTCTTCGGAGACGAGCTCTATCTTATTCTGAGCAACAATTAGATTTTTAACTCCAGAAATCATTAAAGCTTCAAAATGCTCTCTAGTTTGTGGTTGAGGGCATGGCTCATTAGCAGCAACTACCAATATTGCTGCGTCCATTAAAGCTGATCCAGAAAGCATAGTAGCTAACAGAGCTTCATGACCTGGTGAATCAACGAATGATATCCTACGAATAAACTCAGTTTTAGAACCACAGTGGGGGCATACTATTTCAGTCGTGTAACATTGTGGTTCTGGGCAAGTAGGACATTTTCTTAAAATCGCATCAGCATAGCCCAATTTTATACTGATACCTCTCTTTATTTCTTCAGAATGACGATCTGTCCAGACACCACTTATTGCTTGAACTAGTGTTGTTTTACCGTGGTCTACATGCCCAATAGTTCCAATGTTTATTTGTGCTTGGCGGGGTATCTTTTCCTCTTCTTCCTCTAGAGATTTATTTTTTTTAACTGCTCTGCTCTTTCTTTTTTTTGACATTTAATATCACATCCGAAATTACTAGGATAATAATAAAATATTATGTGACTTAATTATCTTATTATTCTTAATATTATGCTCAATAATTTCCTAAAATAATTAATTTATTATTTTCTCTTAACAATTCTTAACAATAACTTAATTTATTGTTCAGGTGTAGTTGCTTCCTTTACAGATTGTTCTTTCTCAACAATCTCAGTCTTTTCTTTTTCTTCCTCTACCTTCTTCTTTTTAACACGCTTTGGCTTTTCAGGATATATTATCTTCATATTAATTTGAACTATATCCTCGCTAATAGTATTCCCACGAACTAATTTCCTTCTACGTTCGCCTTTCCTTCGTGGTCGAAAGCCTACACCACCGCTTAGCAAAATATATTTTTTAATAGGCCCCTCAATATCGGCTCTCATTGGAAAACCCGCAATATCACTACCACCAGTTATTTGAAGTTTTACTCCACTCACACCAATGAGCTCACCGTCTATTATGTCACCTATTTTTTTATCGATTAATGCCCTAGCTTTTTCATCTTTAACCTCTATCTGCCTGCTTTTACCAGTTTTTGGATCAGATATAACCACTTTAAATTCAGGCATTCTATGCACCTCTTTTAATTCTCTGTGGATTTTTATTTCAATATTCAAAAACTTTTTGTTTCAATTATTAAAAATTAAATTATACAGCTCGTTTCTTTTTATATATTTCAATGAGTTCATTTAAAACTTCATGCTCATCTGGACTTATTTCTTCCTTTAAGTCTCTTTTAAGAATCACAACATGCTCCCTTGGAACCATAATATATAATTCATCACCTTCGTCAAAATCTCTCCCTACTACTGCACCCTTTATCGAAATCGCAACAGCTTGACCTTTTCTCGCTTCGCTTATATTTTTACCTTTATCTTGAATTTGCAGGATCATCCCGATGGTCTCTCCGTTTTTATCAATTAAAGTACATTTTGGCTTGATAATTCCGCCTAGAACTTCAACACCAACAATTGCGGGTTTGCTACTTCGAAAAACATATCCAGGTAAAATTTTTATTTTACCAGGCCTTATGACAGCACCTAATTTTCTTTTAATTTCCATTTCCTTTTGCTCTTTAACCCACCTATCATAATCCTCAAATAACTTATAAATAATATCACTCCAGAAGATTTTTACATTTAACTCTTTTGCTTTTTCTTCAGCATCTGGAAGAGTTTTTACATTAAATGCCAAAACTACCCCATAATATGGATTCTTCTCCTTTACTGCATAGGCCTCAATAATGTCCCTTTTGGAAACATCACCAACGTCAGCTACTCGAATCGGCACTTTAAATCTCCTAAGATATTCAATTATGGCTTCTAGTGTGCCAAGGGTATCAGCTTTTACGATGACCCCTTCCTTATCAGTATATATTCTAATTTTTTGGACTTCTTGAATTATCTCATCAAGAACATTATCAAGATTTGATTTATCCCAAACAGCCTTTATCGGTGCACCAGCAATGGCCCCATCAAGATTAGGAGCCGCTATTTTAACACCTGCGGCAGCATGTATTTCGTTAATCGCAGTAAACTTATCACGTGGAGCTCTAATCTCATCTAAGGGCTTAGGGACTAGTAGAGAACGTATTTTTGTTACAATGGGCCTTTCTAAGCCACCAACGACTATTATATCATTCTTTCTTAGAACACCATCATAAAGTATAACATCTATTGTTCGTCCCAACCCTATTTCATCCTTAACTTCTAATACTACTCCTGCACCTGGTCCTTTCTTCGTGAGTAACCTTTTGGCCATATATTGCTGAGTAAGTCCAACTAACACCATTAGTAAATCAGGTATGCCCTCTCCTGTAACAGCACTTGTTGGTATTATTGCAACGGTTCTCGTAAAATCTCTTATTTTATCATACCTGTCGGCTCTGAATCCCTCCTGAGAGAACTCACCAATCAGATTATATAAATAGTTATCAAGTAACTTTTTAACATCGGCTGGTTGCTCTTTTAACGAAAATATAAAAGGTTTATCGGGATTCTTTTGCCAACCAGGTATTCTATCTAATTTATTTGCAGCAACAATGAAAGGAATTTTTCTTGATTTAAGAATATTTATAACTTCATAAGTTTGGGCTTGGAATCCTTTTGTTATGTCGACAACGAGAATAGCAATATCGCTAACGCTTCCTCCTCGTTTTCTAAGATTTACAAAGACTTCATGGCCAGGGGTATCTATTATTAGTAGACCTGGTAATGTTAATTCAACTTTCAGAAGATTAAGTAGGTCGCCACAAATAGATTTTATCGTATCTATAGGGAAAAAACTTGCACCTATATGCTGCGTAATACCTCCAGCTTCTTTTTTCTGAACTGCTGTACCTCTAATCTTATCAAGTAAGCTTGTTTTTCCTACATCAATATGCCCAAGTACTGTTACAATTGGGGATCTTTTGTATGCATCTTTATTAGCTGATTTTTGAGTCATTATCATCGCCTTTTCTAGATTTTTCTGAATAAATAAGTAAGAATTATAAATTAAACATTCTTATGTAAATCGAAATATTAATCTACCTACCGCTTAAGAATATTTTGCCAAGAATAGGTGATCCGCATGGAACAAACACTATTTATTTTGAAACCTGATGCAACCATAAGAAGGCATGTTGGTGCGCTTACTTTAGATATTCTTGTTAGACATTTTAAACCTGTTGCTTTTAAGGAGGTAAAAGTACCACATGACTTCTCAGAAGTACATTATGCGGAGCATCGTGGAAAGTTCTTTTATAATTGGCTGGTGAATTTTTTAACTATATATAATGTGGTTGTTGTTGTTTTTGAAGGAGAGAACGTAATAAAAGAAACTAGGGAGCTACTTGGAAATACATTAGCACACAAGGCAGATCCAGATACTATCAGAGGAAAGTTTGGAATATGGGGTGGTGTAAATATAGCTCATGCATCAGACTCTACAGATTCTGCAAAACGTGAAATTAAATTATGGAAAAATAATTTCGACCTAATTTTCGACGAAAGAACAGCATCCGATGACTTAGAAATGTATCTAAAAAAGTGGCTGAGTAAAAATCCCCCCAAAACAAAAACATACGAGATGAGAGAGATTTGTAAAAAATATTGTAATGATGATATTGAGAGAAAAGACGCGATACTAAGTCTTGAAAAAATAATAATAAGCGAGCTTAGGGAAAATAATATACCATATGAAAAAGAGGTTATTAGGAACTTTGTAGATTTTGTTTTGGCGAATGTAGATTTTTCAAAAACTTCAAAATAAATTTTTATTAACTTCTTTTTCTAATACTTTTTACGTAAAATCCTGTCCACTTTAGCTTCCTAGGGTCTCTCTTTAGCTTAAGCATATTTTTCCTGCACTTAGATGAACAAAAGTAAAGTTTTGTTCCATCTAGCCTAACATAAATAATACCCGTTCCTGGTTCGATTTCTTTGTTGCAAAAACTACATCTGTATTTCCTCATTATTTACACCCCACTATCTTCTAGAGATTCTTTGAGCTTCATGCTCAGTGTCACGTAGCATTAGAATATCACCCAGTCTAACAGGTCCTTTTACGTTTCTCGTAATCACTCTACCTTTATCTCTTCCTTCTAATATTCTAACTCTCACTTGAGTCAATTCTCCTGTCATACCTGTTCTGCCAATTATTTGTACAACTTCAGCAGGAGTTGCATCGTCACTTGAACTCATTTTAATCACCTACACGAATCTCATGAGCCAACTTTATAAGTTTTTTGCTGACAAAATAAAAATAATAATAGATAAGATATTGCTTTCCCTAATAATTTACTTTTCTATTTCTATTTAAGTGCGGCTAATTTTTCTGAGATTTCTTTTACCAGAGCCTCTGCTCTTCCGGGGTCTATAATTGCTGCAGATGCTGCTGCAACTTCTATTCCACAAGTTTCTCCAAGTTGCTTTTTACTAGGGACATAAATATATGGAACCTTTTTTTCCTCACAAAGTAGTGGCAAGTGCGCCACAATTTCAGGTGGTTCAACATCCTCAGCTATGTAGACTAATTTTGCAAGTCCTCGTTCCACTGCTTTTGTAGTTTCATTTGTCCCTCGCTTTATTTTTCCTGTATCTCTAGCTAGGGATAAAGCTTCAAGAGCCTTTGCAACAAGCTCCTTAGGAACATCAAACTTAACATAGAAAGGTTTAGGCATAGACTTAACCTCCTTCGGTTTTTACCTCATCATTCATCACGTGTATTAAACGATATTCATGTATAATATAAAAACTTTCTTAAAACAAAATTTAAAACACTAACCAGAACGCAAGCTTACTTTAATTGGTTTTTCTTGATTAAGCATCTAATGATCTATTCATAAAATATGATAATAACTTAGTACCTTCACTAAAACCATATCTACACTTGACCCATTCAGCAAGAGGACCATATATGAATATGCTACTAGCTTTTCTTATCTTTTCAACAGATGACGCCCCAATCAAAAACATACATATTTTTATTTGGTCCTCTATGAAATCAATAAATTTCATAGCACCTTCAACTCCAGATCCGTGAATAACCTTCAAAAAAGGAAGTGCCATTCCAGCGATGTGGGCGCCAAGAGATAAAGATTTACATATATCAATACCTGTACGAATACCACCTGATGCTATAATTGTAATCTCATCAGAGAAGGTATACAAATCTACAAGTGCTGCCGCTGTTGGGACCCCCCAGTCCCAGAAAAGCTTACCTAATTTTTCTTTATGTTCATCTTTAATTCTAATCGCTCGATGTACTTCGACCGCCGAAAAACTCGTTCCACCAAGCCCGCTTACATCAAATATTTTAATTCCACAATTCTCTTTTAGAATCTTAACAGCATTCCTAGTAAGGCCCGCTCCAGTTTCTTTTACAATTATAGGAATATCTAGCTCGGATTGTATCTTACCAATCTTCTCTATGACACCTTTATATTTAGCGTTACCCTCCGGCTGAATTGCTTCTTGTAAAGCATTCAGATGTATAGCTAATGCATCAGCATCTATCATTTCTATAGCTTTAATTATCTTTGAGATATCATATTCTGAGGAAATTTGAGGCGCGCCTATATTACCTATGACTATTGTAGTAGGCGCAACATCTCTAACAATACGGTAGGTCTCAATAAGCTTGGGATTTTCAATCCCAGCACGCTGACTTCCAACGCCTATTGGTATTTGCTTTTGTTCAGCAACTTCAGCAAGCATTTTATTTATCTTCTTAGAAATCTGAGAACCACCAGTCATTCCGGAGATCATTAGTGGCAATGATATCTTTCTTCCAAGAAAGGAAGTAGAAACATCAATTTCATCTATATTTATCTCTGGAAGGGGATTATGAACAAATCTAACATATTCAAACCACGTAGACGTATAAGATTCCACTTTATTAGTTAAACAAATTTCGATATGTTCGATTTTTCTTCTTTCTGTGGTTAATTCATTATTTTTACTCATAAGATGCCCCTCTTAGCTATTCCTCACACATTTTCTCTCATGGTTTTATTATAGTTTGTGTTTCATTTGATTTTTTTAATAAGATATTCTTCAATCTGTTAGGTACCAAACCGTTAATTATAATAACTGGTATCCCTTTTTTAGCAACTTCCCATAATTCTGTGATCTTATAATACATACCACCAGTCACATCGATTTTGTTGTTATCAGTAACTTGCTTCTCGTTTTTTAATAGCTCCAAAATGGATTTTATATTGCTACTATTTATTTCCCTAACAAGTTTTTTATTACCATTCTCCTTAATAAAAACACCATCAACATCTGTACACACAACTAACTTATTCACCTTCATTTCTATTGCAAGTAACTTTAATAGTGTATCCCCCGAAATAATAGCCGAACCCAACTCTTCATCCAAGGCTATATCTCCAAAAGTTACTGGAATTAAACCTAGTTTTAAAGATAACCTTATACCTTCAAGAAAAGCATTCTTTATTTTGCTATTCTCTAAACATAAATATGACATTGGTTCAAAAGATATTGCATTTAGCCCTTTGTTGAGTAATAGCTTCACAATGATATTGTTAAAAACACGCATTGCATAATGAATATGTGCTATTCCTTGAGGGTCAATGAATCTTCTATTACTTTTGTAATTAAAAGCGTTTGCAACTGGATGTCCGAAAGAGCCACCACCGTGAATTATAATCATTTTTCCATGAAAATAAGTCAACTCCTCTATCAGACGTTTTAGCACTTCAACTCTTAATGAAAATGGTTTACTCTTATCTGAGAGTATGCTACCTCCAAATTTAATTAATACTATATTCTCTTTTTTCATAAAACCACCAAGCTATTCATCTAATTTACTCACAGAGACACCAAGATTTGATGTTGATGTAATAATAGGCTCACCACCGACGTTACGTATAGCATTGGCCACTTGTTCTTGATATTCCTTTTCAACAATAGCAATCATACAGCCACCACCCCCAGCACCAGTGAGTTTAGCACCTAAAGCACCACTAGCTAAGGCCTCATGTATAAATAAAGATAATTTGACATGTGATACACCTAGGCTTTCTAAGAGACCTTGGTTTATGATCATAAGTTGCCCTACGCCTAGAATATCTTTATTAGCTATCCTGTCAAGTGCAAGGTCAGCAATTCGCCCCATGGCTTCAAAGATAGAATCTATCAGTTCAGGGTATTTTTCACGAAGAGCTCGAACTTTCATTACAAGATCTTTAGTACTCCTTGGTATTCCCGTATTTCCAATTACAAGAGGGATTTCTATGTCAGAAACTATTCTTTTAAGAGAAGAACCTTTTCTATAATAAATCATTCCGCCAAAGGTTGAAATTGTATTATCAATTCCAGAGGGGGTACCATGAACTACCTTTTCTGCCTCATACGCAATCGCTGATACTTTTTCAAGTGATATATTTTTATCAAATAAGTGGGATAATGCATAGACTGTGGCTACACTTACAGCAGCTGACGACCCTAATCCAGCACTAGGGGGTATTTCAGAATTGATTATTATAGAGATTCCATTTTCTAAAGAGAGAGATAGTTCTTCGATAGTCTTTTTAATTGCGGTGTATATTGAGAGAAATTTAAGATTCATCCTTTCCAGATCAAGTAGTTTCTCTATTGGAATGGATTCTTTGACATTATAATTTTTTGAAATTACCTCAAGATTTTTTGACTCATTGAATGCCGCAGTAACATGAGCTCTCAAATTTATAGCAGTAGCAATTGCTGGATATCCATAAACAACACTATGTTCTCCAAAAAGAATTACCTTAGCAGGCGCTGAAGCTACTACCTTCATACGGCCAAACCTCATCTAATGTATTTTATTCAGCAAAAAATATGTAGAGATAATAATGAAAACGATTAAATAGGAAGTAATAGCTGTAGTTGAATATTATTTAAATTTTAATTTTTAATTATATCTTAGTGATAAAAGAAATAATAATATCATTATTATTGAAAAATAATATCATTAATCTCTCTTTAATTTAGTTTCAAAGTCATCAACAGAATAAGGAATGTCTTCTTCAGGACCTATATCGCCTCGCTCTCGTAAAACTTGTCTGGCAAGTAACCAATAAACTAAGGCTAGTGCTCGTCTTCCTTTGTTATTTGTAGGGATTATTAAATCAACACCAGAAACTACGTTATCTGTATCACAAAGTGCTACTACAGGTATTCTAGTTTCAGCGGCTTCTTTTAAAGCTTGAGCATCTGTTTTAGGATCTGTTAAAAGAACTACATCGGGCTCTATATAGCCCTTAAACATAGGATTTGTAAGCGTTCCTGGAACAAATCGTCCAACTATAGGGTATGCTCCAGTAACTTTAGCAAACATAAGGACTGGCTTTCTACCATATTGCCTTTGGCTAACAACAAGTATTTTATTGGGTTCAAATCTAGCTAAAAACTTAGCGGCTATACGTATTCTTTCGTCAGTTTTTCTGACATCAAGATCGAATAATCCATTATTTCTAACACGAAATATAAATGGTTCCATCATCTTAGTTTTTATTTGAGTCCCTATGTGAACACCAGCAGCCAAATAACTGTCCATACCGATTAATAATTGTTTCTCCTCCGACACTTTTCACACCTCATGTTTCTTCCCCAGAAACCACGCTAAATTTAAGAATTTCATCTATTAAATCAACATGAGTAAGAAACATTCTCCTACAGCAATATCTTTTAATGCCTAAATCATCTAGAACCTTTCCAGGTGGCTCACCGGCAGCTACTCTCTTTGCATACTTTTCCCATAAATGACCAATAACCTTTCCACATGTAAAACATCTAATTGGAATTATCATAATATCACCAGCTAACGATAACTTTTCTGCCTTCTTCTCCTTGGTCCTGGACCTCCAAATTTCTTGGGCTCGGTACGTCTCGGATCGCCAACAAGCATTGTTCTATCATATTCAATATATTTTTGTTTTAATTCAACAGAATCGGACCAAGCAACCAAGGCTCTGGCAATCGCAATTCTAGCAGCTTCTGCTTGTCCCATAAATCCACCACCACGCACTGATACTTCAATATCAACACTATTAACAAGCTCTTTAGGTGCAAGTAATAGAGGTTCCATAATCTTCAAGCGAACTACCTCAGGTTCTATAATCTCCAGAGGTTTTTTATTTATTCTCACTCTACCTTTACCCGGTCGGATTACAGCTCTAGCAATTGCTGTTTTTCTCTTTCCACTTTGAACAATTACTTTTTTCTTCACATCAACCACCTTATTTTTCTATGTAAAAGCCTAATTCCGAACTTAGATCATATAAGTATATATAAGGCCCTTTTAAATTTTTGACATCTGTATCTTCAAATCTTATAAATTCCACATTTTCATAATCCTTAGGAACTCCTATGTATACTCTTAAGCGTTTATATGCTTCTCGCCCCTTTGGTTTGTCATAAGGCAACATACCTCTAACTGTTCTTTTGAATATAAAGTCAGGACGTCTTGGCTGAAATGGCCCCTTCCACGGAGCAGTTAATGTTCTTCGTTCTAATCGATGTTTATATTCTTCCACTATATGTCGTCGGTTTCCAGAGATTACTGCTTTTTCAGCATTGACAACCACAACTTTCTGTCCTGATAATAATAATTTAGCTATGTGACTGGCAAGTCTTCCTAGAATACTATTACTAGCATCAACGATTAAAAATTTTGGCTTTTTTTCTTCACTCATCGTATCACCTCATCAAGATTACATTTTTCCCTTTAGGATTTAATGCAATAAGTTCATCAATCGTTAAAACTTTTCCCTTAGCATTTAGGATTTTTTCTTTTGCCCTCTCAGAGAATGATAAGGCAGCAACCGTTACTGGATGATCGAGCTCACCCGAGCCAAGAACCTTCCCTGGTACAAGCACAATGTCTCCTTTCTTCGTGTATCTATTAATTTTACTAATGTTAACCTCAGGCCTAATACGTCTAGGTCTCAATAAAATTTTTGATACCGTTCGCCAAATTTCAGCCCCGTGCTCTATACTAGCTTTCCTTAATCTGGTAATAAGCAATCTAACATTTGGATCAGTTGGACCTGTTACTTTGACCATTCTAAGAACCTCCAGAATCTGCCTCTTTTACGGCTTTAATTTCTCTAATTTGAGAAAGTAGGTTTTCACATTGTTTAATAATAGCCTCAGCTGCTAAATCTGGTATTTTCTCAACAGGCAAAGCTCCTGTTGATTCCAAACTGAAAATAAACGTTTTATCATCCCATTCCACACTGATTGCATTTTCAGGACATACTTCCTGGCATGACATACATAGGGTGCATTCAAGAATATCAGTAATCACCAATGCATTATCTTTAATATCCAATATATTTTTGGGACATACCTCTACACATTTTCCACAGAAATTACATTTTTCATAATTGACATTCAATAGGGGCATATACTTATATGAAACTGTAGAAACTGGCTGCCATTTGGCATGAATTCTACCTATACCAAGACGTGCATAAGCCTCTAAAACTAATCTTTGTTTTGGGGCCAATTTAACGATTGGAATATCATCATAAACAGGTCTCACGTTTGGATCTTCAGATATCAAATCACCAGAATAAACCATAACATAATCGTCAATGGCCTCTTTTTCTAAAGTTAAAGTAACTTGACATTTTGATAGCACTTCAGGATCTTCAGTTTCACACTCCTCTGAGTAGGAATACGTATCCAAATCTGTAGTTAAAGGAATCAGGCCTAACCGATGAGCAATTATTTCGTCAAATAATACTGATGTGTTCTCAATAATAACTACATCATCTATGGCGAATGTAGGCACTTCAGATAATATAGCCCTGCGTAAACTATTCGCAACAGCTACATCAACATCGGATAATATGAATCTCATAGTATTCTTCGTTTTTTCAATAATACGTATATCCATTCGTAACACCACAACCAGTTTATAAATTAGTTACACTCTTCTTCCTCTACGACCACCAGGACGTCTAGTAGTGTCATGAGGTATAGGAGTCACATCTTCTATCCGTCCGATAATAAGTCCGGCTCTAGCTAACGCACGAATAGCTGCTTGCGCACCAGGTCCTGGAGTTTTAGGACCATGACCACCAGGAGCTCGAACTTTTATATGTATGGCATTAATTCCTCGTTCCATAGCATCTTTTGCCGCACGATAAGCTGCTTGCATTGCAGCATACGGCGATGATTCTTCTCTATCAGCCTTTACAATCATACCTCCAGAATATCTAGCGAAAGTTTCTGCACCGCTAAGGTCCGTAATATGGACTATAGTGTTATTATAAGAACTATAAATATGTGCTATCCCCCATTTTAACTTTTGAGGCTGTTTTGAACTACTCATATCACTCAGCCCCTATAGATTCTCCTTTAATAGCTTCTTTTATCATCTTTCTTATTGGATGATCTGGATCTGCAAATGGAGATGTAGAAGCAAATGTTATTTTATCTTCGTAACCTCTTGGCACAAGGAAACTAGGAGACCTAACTATTTGTCCATCAACTTGTATATGACCATGTATTATAAATTGTCTAGCTTGATGTGGCGTTTTTGCCATCCCAAGCTTATAAACTAATGTCTGTAAGCGTCTCTCTAAGATATCCTCTACTGTTAGTCCTAAAACAGTATCAATAGTAGCATTTTCGTCAACGATACCTAATCTATACAATTTTCCAAGAAGTTCTTTTTCTATTTTCTCACGTCTCTCTGCTGGCATTCCCAATAACTGCTTCGCAATTCTTCTAAATTTAGCAAGTTGAGCTTGATGGCGCCATAATTCACGTTTGTTTCTTAAGCCATAAGATCCAACTAAATGTATTTCTTCCATTAACCTAGCTTTTTGCCAAGGATGTCCTGGAGTTATATATTTTTTCTTTGGCTTTTTAGGATCTCCCATAAATATCACCTTACTTACGTTTTCTTCTTACAACACCAACAGTTCTTCCAGTACGTCCTGTAGTTCGTGTTTTCTGACCACGAACTTTTAGTCCAAGAGCATGTCGTACGCCCTTCCAGCACTTTATTCTTTTCATACGTTGAATATCTAGTTTCATAGCTAAAACTAAATCCGATCCAAGAAGATGCATATCCTTCCCAGTTTCAATATCTTTTTGTCTATTAAGAAACCATGATGGAATACCATAATCTAAAGGTTTTGATAACACATCTTCGATCTTTTTAACAGTTTCCTCGTCAAGATATCCAATACGCATATTAGGATCTAAGCCTAATATATTAACAACTGCTTGTGCGAAACGAATGCCTACACCCTTTATCTTTTTTAGACCATACACTAACTTTAATGAACCATCAACATCAGTTCCTGCAATACGCACAATATGCCTATACTCAACTTGTTGCAAATAATGCACCTCCACGGCGCAAGACCACTATCATGGTGGATACTTTGGGAAAATTTGAATAGACATTATTTAAAGTTTATGGAGTACTCAACCCCATTTTCATTTTTACTTCTCAAATTTAAATTTAACAGAGAATCACTAAAAGCAATAACTACTAAAAACAATTTATCTTAAATCTTCTCTTCAATAAGTATAATAATATGACGCCGCGGGCCGGATTCGAACCGGCGCTCCGCGCAATGCGGAACGAGATCTCCAGTCTCGCGCCTTAACCACTCGGCCACCGCGGCATATAAACTCTAAATCGAATATGTAACAAATATTATAAAATCTTTTGTTCTAGTATAACGGGTGGTCATTTAGCTTTTTTGAACTCATACCATGGAGGATAAGTACCAGGAAGCATTATAACACGTTCTGTATCAGCAACTATTCCATGATTTGCCTTGAGAATCTCTGTGGTGCTCATCTTAGCTTTTGCTAATGCGACTAATTCTCCTTTTAAGGTGAAAATTGCAACAAGTGTATCAGGACTTATACCTGTAGAAACCTTTAATACTCCAGGTGCCGCTAGATTTGCACCGTGACATATAGCATCAACGGCAGAATCACGAATAATTATTTTAGGAAGATGCTCCACAGCTTTTTCTACAGGCAGGACAACCTTTCTAATTAAAGCCTCATTACCTTCTTCTTTCCATAAAGTATACGCGTCAGCAACATCATGCAATGTTACTAATGTTTCATCTTCTTTAAATGGCCCAGTTCTAGTTCTACGAAGCTCTTTCATATGTGCACCGACACCTAAAATTAGCCCAATGTCATAGCATAATTTTCGTATATACGTTCCTGCTTGACAACCGACTTTAAATAAAACATCACGTCCATCTATTTCCAGGATATCTATATAATAAATTTGACGAATCCGCAACCTACGTTTCACAGAAGATCTAATAGGTGGCCTTTGATAAATAGGACCTACAAAAAGGTTAAAGACTTCTCTTACTTTATCTTCAGGAACCTCTTTATGTAAATGTAATATAGCTACGTATTCCTTTCCAGTAATTAACAATGCTTGGAGGACCTTAGTAGCATCTTCTAGGGCTATTGGAAGAACTCCCGTAACTCCAGGGTCTAATGTCCCAGAGTGACCTGCTTTATTTATATGTAAAATTCGCTTCACCCAAGCAACAACTTCATGACTTGTAGGCCCAGCTGGTTTATCAAGATTTATTATACCAAACCGTATGAGCTCATCGACACTTCTTTTTTCGGGAGGTTTTCCATATTCAGGATTTGTTATATCATGTGCCTTCTCAAGGAGAACATACTCTTTATCAGATGGTAACTTATATTTATTCATCTTTACTTCCTCAGTGAAACAACTGCATAGACGCTTTATGGTCTTGTTACAAATTAACAATATAAAAAGTAAAAGTTGAGTTATATATTCATTCCTCAGATAGAAGCTGATAATTTTACTTTTTCTCTCATCCATTCTAACTTTCCTGCAGCCTCCAACGCTTTTTTGACTTCATCGTCACCGGCGCCTCGGTTGATTTCAATTTTTTCTGGTGTTGGTTCTAAATGCTTTACATTTGCACGTCGACGACGAACACCTGAGATATCTTTAGGTCCCGTAACTAAAACAAAATTTTTGTCAATAATATCTACAATTACGCATTTGCGTCCAGCTTCTCGTCCTAATGTTTTTACACAAATCCGGCCTATATCAAATATCATAATTATTACCTCCTTCACTCCTCCGTCAACATCCAAGTCGCCTCGGATGTCTCATTCGCCGGAAGAGGAGGATAAGATTTCTTCAACAGCAGCTTTTATTAATTTTACGCATGATCCTTGGTTAAAATTAAGAGTATTAATAATTAAATCGAAAATCATAAAATCGTCAGGATTTATCTTATACAATTCTTCATAACGTTTAACTTCGCTATCCTCTCTTTCTCTCGTCTCTTTCAATGCCTCTTCAAAAGATATTCCATCTCGCTTAGCAATCCTCGATACTCTAACTTCTAGTGGGGCTATGAGAAGTACTTTTAGGTCTGTATAGTCTTTAGCAATCCAAGCTGTTATCCGACCATCAAGCACCACGCCACCCTTCTTTGCTTCTTCAAGTATTTTGTTGTCTATTTCTCTATCAATTTTAAAGTTCTCTTCTGCAAACTTTGAGAATTTTTGAAGATCCATATTATATTCCTTTGCCAATCTCCTAAATATCTGTCCAGCAGAAATGTATCGCAAATTTAATTCTTGAGCAACTAATTTGGCTACCGTTGTTTTACCAACACCATGAGCCCCACAGATAGCAATTACTGGACCTTTCTTAGATTTCATAGATAAGCGCTCCTAACTGCGGCTTTAATCATTCTTTGAAGACATGTAGGGCACAAAACACCTCCAAATGGTCGGTTTACAGTTTTTTTAGAGTGAGACATACGCATATATTCAAATGTATAGTGTTTACCTATTCCGCTTATAGGATTGCCACAAATAGCACATCTAGGAGGTTTATTTTTCATTCTAACATAATGTATTCTTGTTTCACCACCCGGTGAATGAAATTTTTTCCTTCTATACGATCGAGATCTATACCTTGGTGCGGGCATTGACACACCTCCAATATATTAATTGATAGATAATAGAGGGTTATTGTAAAGATATCCCAAGGAGTTTATTAATAATACCTCCAAACACTATAGCTGCTAAGAAGTAATAACTAGCAAACCACAACCCAAATAATCCTTCATATTGTCCACTAGTTACAAGTCGACCCATAAGATTACCGATATAGGGTATATAGAGTGCTAAATTAGCAGGTATGTACGCAACGGGATGTCTATAGAAATTTGAAAGAATGTGGAAAAGTGCTAATAAAGGAATTGCGTAAACAAGCATTGGCTTAAATTGCATAGACATCATTTCAGCTTGTTTTTTATCCATTGCAGGTTTTAATCGTTTGACTTTAGCTGCTAATTTCTCGTCATTTGTACGTAATGCTTGCATCTTAAGTTTATTGTATTCCATCAGCTCTTTACGATAACGTTTTAATTTTTCAAAGTCAATAAGTCTCTTATTTATTAGGCTTGCAAATAACACTACCACAAAAGCAATAAACGTTGTAAATATCATGGATTCAGGAGGATACTTATATGGTTCAAGCATATTATAAATTGGATCTAGTATCCAATCAAATAATTGGGCTGGTACAATAA